>NZ_JBALMU010000082.1:0-5600 GCF_036962285.1 Bacillus sp. JJ634 | reverse complement strand
AAAAGTAGAAGAACAAAAGGCGGAGCCGGTCCTTGAACAAGAAGTACAAGAGGAGCTAGAAAAAGTTAACTTACTGCATTTAGTGAAAAAGAGAGAGGTACCTTCTGTTATCGTTCAACAAGATAAGCGAGAGCCACAGCAAGAAGAGGAGAAAAAAGTGGAGAAGTCTGAGCAAAAAGCGAGGACCAATGAATCTCAACCTCTTTCGATTATGGACTTTTTCAGTAGAAAGCAAGAAGAAGAGCATGTAAAAGTAAAGGTTTGTATTGTGCAACAGGGAGAAACAATTGATGACCTGGCAGAGCGTTATTCAGTCAATCCGCAAACATTGCTTCAAAGCAATGAGTTAGAACCGCATCAAGATATTTATGAAGGGCAAGTCTTGTATATTCCGAGATCCGCCTCGTATAAAAACTAATTATTACGCTAGAACAGTGAGCAGTGAAGCTGCTTGCTGTTTTTTCTACAGGAAAGAAACAAACCTTCATCAGCTAGGGCTTCATCCCTTACTGATGGTTAGCCACGTTCTATGGTCACTAAGATTTCGTGCTTCGCTTCAATCAAGTGCCTGTACGAACCTAATTGGTTGAAAATTGCAAAGGTACGTTTCACTTTATCTCACCAATTGAATCTTTACTACAAAAGTGAGGCGACTGTTCACATAAGATGAAATGCGGCGTGGCTCGGTTTGCCATAGAGCATGACAGCTTATGACCTCGAGGGGGGGGAGGATCCACAGCTAGACGAGGGCAGTTGTACCCCGCCTATCTTCCTTGTTTCTGAAAAGCTTGAGGCCTTACTGCCTGTTAAGTGCGGGATAAAATGTCAATATGTTTTAGTAGCAGCTCCAGGTGCCTTACGCTTTTCTTAGGAAAGTGAGTGATGTTATGACGGAGAATTCACATGCTGAAACGATAGCGGTTTTGCAACAATATGCACTTCATATTCAATATATTGAAGACTTTGGACGTGTAAAGAAAATTTATAGTGACCGCGGTGTATTTGCTTTAAAATCGATTTCGCCTCATGTTGGCATTGATTTTATCCGTAATGTTCAAACGTTGTATCAGCGTGGCTATAACAGAATTGTGCCAATCTATCAGTCAAAAGATGGGCGTTATGCGGTTCTTCATCATAATAAACTTTATTATTTAATGCCGTGGTTGGAAAGTTTAGAAAGCGGAGAACGAGATGTGCGACATAAGCAAATGTTTCGAGAGTTAGCACGGATGCACAGCCTTTCTATTAAAGAGATTGAAGTAGATAAGGAGGATAGGGAGGCGCATTATGAACGTACGCTTCATGCATGGGAAGCGCAGCAAGAGTTTCTAGATGAATGGATCGTAAGCTGTGAGAAGAAATGGTATATGTCACCGATGGAAATGCTGTTTTGTGTCTATTACAGCGATCTTTCGCAGGCGCTGACATATTCAATTAAGAAGTTTAAGGAGTGGTTTGAACAAACGAAGGAAGAAGAGAAGGTTCGCACGGTTGTAACACATGGAAAAGTGTCATTGAAGCATTTTGTTAGTGATAATCGGGGTTACGGTTATTTTATTAATTTTGAAAACTCACGGGTAGCGCCGCCGCATTTCGATATACTTCCTTTTCTTGTAAGGTCGATGAAAACATTTCCGATTCAATGCGATGATTGTGTGGATTGGCTATATAATTATATTCGCTATTTTCCGTTAAAAGAGGATGAAATGTTATTGATGCAAAGCTATCTTGCTTATCCGGGATCAGCTCTTGATGCGGTTAAAAATTACGTGGAACGAAAGGGGAATAAAACGGAACTAGATTCAGTAAAGGAACTTCAACGTCAATATTGGTTTTTAAAGAATGTTGAATATGTTGTCATGAAGATAGAAGAAATCGAGAATCAAAAGAAGGCGGCTGCTAAAGAAGCACAGTCACCTCAAAGTTAGCTCAAAAAACATGTTTGGAGTCAACCATTCATGTTTTTTTGTGCTGTCATCAATTTACATAGAAGAACGCAGCGAGAAAAATAAACAAGGCCAGCAATAGAATATCGATGAATGTCGGAAAAATAAGTGTTCGAATCGCTTGAAAGATTGTAAATGGGACAATAAATTGCTGTACGACAACACTCGCTTTCTTGGTCCAAGGAGGGAGATTGTTTGGGTTAAATTTCTTTTGTCGTTTCATCATTATGTCATCCTTTATATCGTCTTGCTTCATCATATGGGGAAATGCGGAGAAACGTGAAGAGGCTGTCACGGATAGATGCTTCTTGTATAGAATAATAAAAAAACGGAAAGAATGATTGACGATATCCTTTGTTTTTATGTACTATAGATTATGTGTTTAAAAAATACATATTGCGTAAAGCGAAGATCGGAAATAGTATGATGAATGGCGCTTTTCAGAGAGGAAACTATAAGCTGAGAGGTTTCTAAGTAAGCAGCATCAGAAGTCGTCCGTGAGCAATTTTCGTGAACAACTGCAGTAGCGAAAATCGGTAAACAACCGTTATTTTATTTGAGAGCCGGAAAAGGTTTATTTGCTTTTTCGGAAAAAAGGTGGCACCGCGAACAACTTCCTTCGTCCTTTTGTGATGATGGGAGTTTTTTTGTGGAAAAGGGGCGGAACTCCGCAGAAAATATACGTAGTCCTGAAGTGTGAGAAATAAGTGATTTCGCTGTGGTCTTATATGAATGCGTTCGTGCCGCTTTTGTTCTGTGCTATCATTTTTAGTAATCATGGTAAGGGATTATATAGGAGGGACTTATAATGGAAGAAAATCAAATTTCAATGCCGACGAAATACGATCCACAGTCGATTGAGAAAGGTCGTTATCAGTGGTGGTTAGAAGGAAAATTTTTTGAAACAACAGGCGATGATCAAAAGGAGCCATATACAATCGTTATTCCACCGCCAAACGTAACAGGCAAGCTTCACTTAGGTCATGCTTGGGATACGACGCTGCAAGATATTTTAACGCGTATGAAAAGGATGCAAGGTTATGACGTGCTTTGGCTGCCAGGTATGGACCATGCCGGGATTGCTACTCAAGCAAAAGTAGAGCAAAAGCTGCGTGAGGAAGGCGTTAGTCGTTATGATTTAGGACGCGAGAAATTCGTTGAAGAAACGTGGAAATGGAAAGAAGAATATGCGGGTCATATTCGTGCGCAATGGGCGAAGCTAGGTCTTGGTCTTGATTATACACGTGAACGTTTTACTTTAGATGAAGGGTTATCAAAAGCCGTTCGTGAAGTATTCGTAAAATTATATGAAAAAGATTTAATTTACCGCGGGGAATATATTATTAACTGGGATCCAGTGACGAAAACAGCTCTATCTGACATTGAGGTTATTCACAAAGATGTTCAAGGTGCTTTCTATCATATGAAGTACCCATTAGCAGATGGCTCAGGTTATATTGAGGTAGCTACAACTCGTCCAGAAACGATGTTAGGTGACTCAGGGGTAGCTGTTCATCCTGAAGATGAGCGCTATAAACACTTAATCGGCAAAACGGTTATTCTTCCAATCGTAGGTCGTGAAATCCCTATTGTTGGTGATGATTATGTAGATATGGAGTTCGGTTCAGGTGCGGTTAAAATGACGCCAGCGCATGACCCTAACGATTTCGAGGTTGGAAACCGTCATAACTTAGAACGCATTCTTGTGATGAACGAAGATGGAACAATGAACGGCCGTGCAGGTAAATATGAAGGAATGGACCGTTTCGAATGTCGTAAGCAAATTGTGAAAGATTTACAAGATGCAGGTGTATTATTCAAAATTGAAGATCATATGCATTCAGTTGGACATTCTGAGCGCAGCGGTGCTGTAGTTGAACCATATTTATCTACACAATGGTTTGTTAAAATGCAGCCACTTGCTGATGCAGCAATCGAATTGCAACAACAAGGTGATGACAAAAAAGTTCATTTCACACCAGATCGTTTCGAAAAAACATACTTACGCTGGATGGAGAATATCCACGATTGGTGTATTTCTCGTCAGCTTTGGTGGGGACATCGTATTCCAGCTTGGTATCATAAGGAAACAGGTGAAGTGTATGTTGGTACAGAAGCACCTGCTGATAGCGAAAACTGGGAACAAGATAAAGATGTATTAGATACATGGTTTAGTTCAGCATTATGGCCGTTCTCGACGATGGGCTGGCCAGATGCAGATGCAGCGGACTTTAAACGTTATTACTCAACGGATGCGCTTGTAACAGGTTATGATATCATCTTCTTCTGGGTGTCACGAATGATTTTCCAAGCGATTGAATTCACAGGTGAACGTCCATTTGAAAATGTCTTAATTCATGGTCTTGTTCGTGACGAGCAAGGACGTAAAATGAGTAAATCTCTAGGTAACGGTGTCGATCCAATGGATGTCATTGATAAATATGGGGCTGACTCATTACGTTACTTCTTATCAACAGGAAGCTCTCCAGGTCAAGATCTTCGTTACAGTAACGAAAAAGTAGAGTCTGTATGGAACTTCTCGAATAAAATTTGGAACGCATCTCGTTTCGCCTTAATGAACATGAACGGCTTAACGTATGATGAAATTGACTTAAGCGGTGAAAAATCCGTAGCAGATAAATGGATTTTAACGCGCTTAAATGAAACGATTGAAACGGTTACACGTCTTGCGGATAAATATGAGTTCGGTGAAGTAGGGCGCGCGCTATATAACTTCATTTGGGATGATTTCTGTGATTGGTATATTGAAATGGCGAAGCTTCCATTGTACGGTGAAGACGAAGCCGCGAAGAAAACAACGCGCTCCATTCTTGCTTATGTGTTAGATAACACGATGCGCTTATTACATCCATTCATGCCATTTATTACGGAAGAAATTTGGCAAAACCTGCCGCACCAAGGAGAGTCCATTACAGTAGCTGCTTGGCCAACGGTAAATCCTGCATTAACAGACACGGATGCAGCTGAAGAAATGAAGCTTCTTGTTGAAATCATTCGCGCAGTACGTAATATCCGTGCTGAAGTGAATACACCGATGAGCAAGAAAGTAAACTTAATTTTAAAAGCGAAAGATGCGAACATTTCAGCCATCTTAGAGAAAAATGCAAGCTATATCGAACGTTTCTGTAACCCAGAAGCATTAACAATTGGTGTCGAAGTAGAAGAGCCAGCTCAAGCGATGACAGCTGTTGTAACAGGAGTGGAGCTTATTTTACCGCTTCAAGGCTTAATCAACATCGATGAAGAAGTAAAACGTCTAGAAAAAGAACTAGATAAGCTGAACAAAGAAGTAGAACGCGTTCAGAAGAAACTAGGAAATGAAGGCTTTGTGAAGAAAGCGCCAGAGAAAGTAATTGAGGAAGAACGTGCAAAAGAAAAAGATTACGTTGAAAAGCGTGATGCCGTGATTCATCGAATTAATGAATTGAAACAATTATAAAAAAAGGAAGAACGAGTGGATGTGTGAAGGCTCGTTCTTCCTTTTTTTTGTGCGGAGGGTACGGAGAGTCAAGCGGGGAAAAGGGGGTGCGAAAGTGTGACCAATTATTTTTGGTTAGTAACGATAGATGAACTTTTTATGTAAAGAAATGTTACCTATCAATATGTGTTATAAAATGTAACATCTATAAAAGG
>NZ_JBALMU010000081.1:0-6963 GCF_036962285.1 Bacillus sp. JJ634 | reverse complement strand
CATTAGGATAGTTGTGAATAAATAATTATGAAACAAAGTGAGTTAGAACTTGTAGAGGGGATGAGAAGATGACAATTAGTTCAGAGAGGAAGACCTCAAGATTGATGAGATTGCGTAGAATCTGCGGTTATGGTGCCGCAATAGCAGTAACACCTTACCTGCTGATCAAAATCGTATGGACTTTTGGTCTCTTCCTTCCAACCGAGCAAATGGGTGACGCTAGCTGGCGCATTATAAATGCAGTAACCGCCGTTCTCGCTGCGATTGGTATCCTTCTTGCAATGGCGTTTTGCAGGTCGTGGGGGGAGCGGCTACCTGCGTGGCTGGTTGCTCTACCTATTTGGGTTGGTACCGGTTTGCTCGTTCCTATGCTGTTAATTGCACCGGTTCTGGGCCCTGCAGCTATGATCCGGGATCAAGAAGCAGGTGCCGCCGACTTCTGGGTATACGAGCAGATTTTCGTCATGATTTCACTTTTTGGGATTGGCATCTTCCTGCCGCTTGCATTGGCGGGATATGCAATGACACGTTGGCCAGAGGCTCTGAGTGGCACAACCGACTACAAGGAGTTGTCGGGCAATACTCTACAACTGCAGATCATCTTGGCTAGGATTGTCGCTGCCGGCTGCATTCTGCTCGGTGTCATCAAGGTGTTTTGGGCGGTTGGCGGCTCTTTCGGCATCGACCCGGCAACCATGGGTGAACGCGATGTGTGGTGGCACCTGCTGTCATTGAGTACAGGCGTGTGGTCCTTTGCTGGTGCGTGGGGCATACTGGTGGTAGTATCCCGCCGTGGGTCGAAGTGGTTTCTACCCCCTATGGCAGCGGCATGGATTTCATCGGGAGCGTTGTTCTCCAACAACCTCTATTCTGCCTTATCTTCAGTTCGACTCGATGCGCCACCCTCCCCAGAGTACCCATTGGCATGGTTGTTGACCACACAGGCGGGCATCGTCTTAGGTGTAATAATGGGGATGATTATCCTGCTGGTGCTGCACGAACGCCGTCGAGCCCTTCGAGATGAGTCCAACTGAAGTTGATTACACAGAACCACGGACTATTGGAGTTGTGCAAGAGTTCATTTCGCGTGGAGAAGAGGTAGTGTACTTTACAATTGAAGATTTTCAAGAGCTAAAATAATTAGTGGTTTATTCAACAAAAGGGCGCTTTTCCTGAACAAGGAAAAGCGTTTTTTAACGGAATTATGAAGGGTTTGTGTTAACGAAAATAGAAAATATTAGTAGTTCAATTAAAGGGCAGTTTTCTTGAAAAATCAACGTATGCCTCGTACCACTTGGGGGTGTGTAAGTAATGGGAAGTGATAAAATAGCTTTGTTAGTAATTCCTTTGGAAAGGAATACGTAATAAAAATTTTTTAGAAAGAGGTTAAATTTTAATGAAATCATTGAGTAGCATTTTTAGTACTTCCACATTTAGAAAAATTGTGCCTGTATTATTTTTTTCATGTGCAACGCTTGTAGGCTGTTCAAACAATAACGTTCATGCTGAATTAACTAAACCCAAAAAACAGGAAACTACCTATAATCATGGTTTTGCCAAGCTTGAAGAAAAATTTGATGCTAAACTTGGTGTCTTTGCGTTGGATACTGGTACAAACCAAACAGTAACTTATCATCCAGATGAGCGTTTTGCTTATACATCTACTCATAAAGCTCTAGCTGTAGGAGTACTTTTACAACAGAAATCAATAGAAGACCTTAATCAAAGAATTACCTATACACGTGAGGATCTTGTTAATTATAATCCGATTACAGAAAAGCATGTTGATACGGGGATGACTCTTAAGGAGCTTTCCGATGCTTCTCTTCGATACAGTGACAATACTGCTGGAAACCTTATCCTTAAACAACTGGGGGGACCAACTGGATTTAAGAAAGCACTGGAGGGAATTGGTGATAATGTTACCAACCCTGAGCGATTTGAGCCTGATTTAAATGAAGTTAATCCAGGTGAAACTCATGATACGAGTACACCAAGAGCACTTGCAACTAGTCTTCAGGCTTTTACACTGGGAGATGCACTTCCAACTGAGAAACGTGAACTTTTAATAGATTGGATGAAGAGAAATACTACTGGAGATACGTTAATTCGTGCTGGAGTGCCGAAAGATTGGGAAGTGGCTGATAAGACTGGAGCAGGATCATATGGTACACGAAATGACATTGCAATCATTTGGCCACCAAAAGGAGACCCTATTGTTCTTGCTGTACTTTCAAGTCGTGATAAAAAAGATGCTGATTATAACGACGAGCTTATTGCTGAGGCAACAAAAGAAGTAATTAAGGCTCTCAAAGTCAAAAATAAATAAAAATGCTTGTACTAAAAAAGGTTACGTTAAGTAGCCTTTTTTTAATAGGCTAATTCCTATAACATCTGATTATGTAAAATAGGCAGATAGAAATATGTTATTCTTATTCCGTAATAGGGCGCGTTTGCGGAATAAGGCTTAGTGAAATGATCAAACTTTTTTATAAAAACTACATTCGAAATGATAAAGAAAGAATCCAATTTGATCAATCTTTTTTTTCAAAATAGATTCTTTTTATTTATCGTATGATGCTGGTTTGTGAGGTGTTTTTGATCAAACTTTATTTTAAAGCAACACTAGCTCGTAAACATTTACTCAATCATTTTATTGATCAATTTAAAGGAACATTTTTTACGCAGGTGATGTTCGCAGAATTTGAGATGAAGACACATGAAATGGCTGAAAAGGGATTGCCCTTAAATGTAGATGTATTTAATGAAACGTATGAGACATTGTTCAAAGAATACAACGGGGATGAAATTGTTTTAGATCATGAGGTTAAATTTGGTTGGTCAAGAATCCCTCATTTTTAACGTCCTTTTTACGTTTATAAGTATGCAACAGATTTTGCATCAGCAATTCATTTAGCAACTCAAATTCTTAAAGGCGATGGGGAAACGCTCAGCTCATATTTAGACTTCTTAAAAAGTGGAAGTTCGGATTATCCACTCGAATTATTAAAGAAGGCAGGGGGGGACTTGACAACTCCATACCCAATAGAAAATGCTCTAAAACGGTTTGATGAGTTAGTGGAAGAGTTTTCAAAACTTTAATTCAATGTAGGATTTGCACATAAGTCCTTATGATTGCAAAGAAAAAACAAAAGAGAGGTAAATAATTTCTAAACCTCTCTTTAATTTCCTTACTTTAATACATAAATATCTGATTCTTCCATCTCTTCAGCAATTACACCACTCAAACTATGTTGACCTTTTGCATCATGTCCAAGCTCCCATAACATCATTCCACCAAAACCATTGTTAAGTGCAAGCTTCGTTTTCTTTTGAACAGTTTCTTCACCGTTATAATGGTATGTTGTTTCATTCATGTTGACAGTATCGCGTCCTGCATTTTTTGGATTTCTTTCAATGATTGCCGCATACGATACTTGCTTAATGTCTTTATTTTCTGGTTGTGCATAAAAGGGAATTCCTAGAACAAGTTTTTCTTTTGAAAGATTGTGGTTTTCAAACAAGTTTGTCCAATAGTTTACAATATTTTCAGTATATGAATAAGGTGACAAATTAGCTGCATTATATCCACCATCCCATTGACCGTCATAAGCCATAATATTTACGTGGTCAACATAATTAAACATAGATGGATCATAAACTACATTATTAATTTCTGTACCTGTGACACTATGAACTTTTGCATTTACTGCTATCGACAATTCTTTATTCGTGTTGTGAAGCTTCTCATTTAAGTCTTTAATGAAGACATTTAGATTTAGAGCATCATTCTTTGAACGTGGATGTTCAAAATCTATATCTATGCCATCTAGATTTTCACGATTTGTAAAATTCACTAACTCACTAATAAGATTATTACGAGAAGCAGGATCCGCAATTGCTTCTTTAAAATACATATACGATTCTCCGCCAGAAATGTGGTACCAACCACCTACAGCTAACATTACTTTTGTGTTATGTTGATGTGCTTTTGAAACAATTGCCCGTAGGTTATTCAATGCAGATTCTCCATTTAATAAAATTTTCCCATCAACAGTTGGATGTGCAAAGGAGAAAATAATATGTGTTAAATTCGAATAATCAACCAGATTAGGATCACGAAAATCTTGAACATAGCCAATTAATTTTTTTGTTTGCTTTGTTTCCAATTTTGGTATTTGTTTATTGATAGGATTTTTTTCAGAAAATGGTGCAATATGCATTTTCACGTTCTCAGCTTTTTCTGTGTGTTCTTGTTCATTTTTAATAGTAGAAAATAATATTCCTGAATAAAAGCCACCCGTAAAAATAATAACCATAACTAATGCAAGGAGGAGACTTCGTTTTTTCATAGATGCATTCCTCTCCTAAATTTTTGAATATAAAAATTGTAACAAATAAGTAGATACATAGGAGATGGTAATATCAAGCATATCGCATTCTAAAAGGGAGATACATAGAATTCAAATATTGAATAGGGTGTATAAATTGCAGTATTTTATTTTGTAAGATGAGGACAACATCTTACATATTTTCGCAAAATGAAACTGAATCTTTTCTATTGATGAAATAAATAAACTGTTTTTTTCTTGAATGATATATCATAAGTCTCTGCTTTTTTCTCCATAAAAAAATACCCCCTTATAATAGACAGATTAATGCGCTTTTTAAAACGTGTCTACTATAAGGGGAGCATACCAGAACAACGGAAAGTACAGTGTTATCCGTGTTTAAATATCAAAAATCTCGCCAATTCACAATCGACTGACGAGATTTTATATTTTTCTTAAAGTCCCATTACGTAGGACACCTTTATAATATTCATATATTCCAGCAATGATATTAAGGTATAATCACATCTGTTTCAATCAATCGTGGATGAATACTTTTCGCTTTTTCATACGCTTCAGCAGAGTTAACTGAGTATACATGCAGTTTTAGGCCTGCTTTTTTAATTTCTTTGGCAGTTCCTTCGTCTACATTTTTAATTGAAGTTGAGTAAATAGCGTTATCATATTGTTTTAATTCTTCAATATCAGCCTCTACATTGTGCAATGCATTTCCAAGGAATGTCACAGTTGCTTCTGGGTACCATTCGTTAAATTGATTTCGAATATCATCATTACTTAGTACAAAGAATGAATGATTTAATACTTGGGCTTCTTCAGCTTCTTCCATAATATCGTCCACGAATTCCTTATCATGCCAGTCGCCTTTTGAACCATCAAAATTAATACCAATATTGTATTTATGAGCTTCCTCTAACACTTCCTCAAGTGTTGGTACTTTATAATCTGTTACATTTCCTTCTTTATCTTCGATATCAAAACTTTGAATTTGATCTAATGTTAAATCTTTTACCTTTCCAGAGCCTGTAGTAGTACGGTCTACCGTTGTATCATGCATTAATATGTATTGGCCGTCCTTTGTTTTTTGGACATCAATTTCAACAAAGCCATATCCTAATAGACCAGCCTGAGTTATCGCCTCTAATGTGTTTTCAGGAGCGGTCACTTGTGCACCACGGTGAGCACTTAACTCCGTTTTGCTGCTTTGTAACCAGTTATCATTCGGCGCAGCACTTGCAGCACTTCCAAACACAGATGTTGCCAACATAAACGGCACAGCAGCCAACGAAAGGATTCTTTTCTTCTTCACTGTTTTCCACTTCCTATTCTTTAATATTTGCTACGTTTTAACAATACATAAACAGTGTTAATAGAACATTAATCTTTTGTTAATTTATGGGAAAATTTTTGTGTTTTGTTATTTACTTAAAAAACACTGCAAGTCACATTGACCTATGCTAAATTTTAAAGGAGATTCTAAAATTATGTATTTAAAGTAACGGTCAGTTTAGTTTAACAAGAAAATATTGTAATTATAAATAATGAATGTTAGTATTTCCTTATAGTTAGTTAGTTGAATAACTAATAGGAAGGTGTAGAAATGGCAAAACCTAATGTAATTAGTAAGGATGTTTTAATTCAATACGCAAAGGAGTGTTTAGTAAACAACGGAATAGAAAAGTTTACTTTAAGATCTGTAGCAGAGATGGCAGGAGTAACACAGGGAACAATTTACTATCATTTTAGAACGAAGGAACAGTTGTTATTAGCTATTGTTCAAAATGTTTGTGAAAACTCTTGGAATGAAATATCCGAACAAAGTGAACAGCTTTTTTTAAGTCAAGCAATCGAATCTGCAAAAAGTCGTTGTTCATACGATTCTTTTTTTCATAAGTTATTTTTTACCTTGGTTGCTTCGAGTTTCAATAATGAAAAAATAAGAAATCAATTAAGTGATATCGTTACTGAAGAAAATAGTTCTTTAATTAGTAACTTATCAGGGTTATGGGGTAAATCACCAATAGAAGGTGTAACGTTAGAAACATGGGGGATTCTCATAAACGCTATTGTAGATGGAATTGCTTTACAAGCACTATTACAAAAAGATTTTCCAGTAGAAAGAACGTATCAGGAGGTTGAACAGCTTTTTAAAGCTCTTAGTAAATTAAAGGGTATGGAGGATTGGTAAATGAAGGGAAATGCATTTGCTCTCATTTTTGGTGTGTTAGTATGGTTTGTTGCTACAATGTTTTTCGTAATTCTTGGTGAACGTGTCCTCTATCCTCCTGGAACAGTCAGCTTTGCAATTAGTATTACACTATTAGTAGTTGGGACAGGGTTCTTGCTATGGGGTATTACATATATTTATTTATTATTTGATAAAACCGAAAATGCACCATTAAAATTTGGAATAATTGGCACAATGATTGGATTAGCATTGGACACCTTTTCATTATCGTTTCACCAATTTATTTTTCCTAATTTGGCTAAGCCACAGGTTATTGCATTTACAGCATGGATGTCTTTTGCATATGCGTTATATTTATTTATTCCTGCATTTATTAACCAAAAAACAAGTAAGTCCAAAGGAAGAAACCAACCTTTCTTCTAACAA
>NZ_JBALMU010000080.1:0-13329 GCF_036962285.1 Bacillus sp. JJ634 | reverse complement strand
GTTTCGCTCTCAGTTTTTCGCCATTATTTAGCAATTATATCTTGATATTCTTTATTTTTTTCAAACTCTCTTACAACAAAGGAACACTCTGGCACAATCTTAAGATTTTCTTGACGAGCAAATTCAACAACTTTTTCAACGAGTTGGTTACCAATTTTTTGTCCACGCAGCTTCTCAGAAACGTATGTATGATCCACTGTAATTTGCTTATCTCCTGAATGCACATACGTAATTTCTGCTAATTTCTCACCCTCTGCTTCAATAAAAAAGCGATTTTCGCCATGCTCAATATTTGCCATGTTCTTCCCTCCTATTTTTCTAAAACATGGAAATATCATACATCATTTAAGCCGACAATTCAAATAACGGAATCCGTTTTCAACGTTCAGCCAGCAGAATTAAATCTAAAAAATCGTTATAAAATCATTTTTCAGATTCCCTTCTTATTCAAAAACAAAAATAAAAAAGCTGATACACAGAAGCGTATCAGCTTTTTTCATGACTAGCTAGCGTCCCAGGAGAGATTCGAACTCCCGACCGACGGCTTAGAAGGCCGTTGCTCTATCCTGCTGAGCTACTGGGACATATAGGATAGACAGGAAGAAATACCTGCCTATTCATTATATCTAATTTTAGCTGATTTGATAAGTATTATTTAATTCTTCGACTACTTTTCCTGTAATATCATAAAAAGTCACGGTCACTTGCTGATCTATAATATCGAGGATGGCATACGTCTTCTCCCTGCGGCCGCGCGGTTGACGAATGCTGCCAGGATTAACATACAGCCTACCATCAATTAATTCAGAGCCGGCTGCATGCGAATGACCAAAGCAAATAATCTTCGCATCCACTTCCTCGCTTCTATAGGAAATACTAAGAAGCGTCATTTTCACATTATATAAATGTCCATGTGTAATCAAAAACTTTTGATTTGCTATTTCTTCGACAATATCATTGGGATACGTCATATCGCAATCACAATTACCACGCACCGCTGTCCATTCCATCATAAGCGGGTCTTCTTTCATAAGTTCAGAATCGCCACAGTGAATCATCGATACTACTTCATGTTTATGTCGTTCTGTGATTATACTGATTTCATCTGTTAAGCCATGACTGTCACTCATAACAAGCACTTTCATCTTACTTTCCTTCTTCCTTTAAAAATGCATCTAACTTATCTTCAAGTGCTTTTAAAGCATTAGCACGATGGCTAATTTTATTTTTTTCTTCTTTTGTCAGTTCGGCTGTTGTTTTTCCTAATTCCTCTACAAGAAAAATTGGATCATAACCAAAACCGTTGTCACCTACAGGTTGTTCTGTAATAATTCCTTCAATTGTTCCTGATACCGTAATCGTTTCTTGATTTGGGGAAGCGACTGCTAGAGCACAATAAAATCTCGCTGTCCTCTTTTCCGTTGGTACACCTGCCAATTCACGCAACACTTTGTTGGTGTTCGCTTCATCATTTTTTTCTTCTCCCGCATAACGCGCAGAATAAACACCTGGGCGTCCATCTAATGCATCAACGATTAATCCAGAATCATCAGCGACAACGACTTGATTATATTCCTTAGCAATGGCCTCTGCTTTTAAAATAGCATTCTCCTCAAAAGTTATCCCTGTTTCTTCTACATCAGGTGAATGAGGCACATCAAGAAGCGTTTTTACTTTATATCCTTTTGCTTGAAATAAACTTTCGAACTCTTTCGCTTTTCCTTCATTTTTCGTAGCAATAATAACAGTCTTCACAAGAGGCATCTCCTTTTATTTAAGCTCTCTGTTAAATAGCTTTCATTTTAGGCTCATTTAACCTTTCAGCAAGTCTGAACGGCATGTAAAACCCCATTTTCACACGAATAAGGTAAAAATCGTATGACAAAGCCTGATTTAACTATATAGTATGTATACCCCCAGTCTAACATAAATGGCTCAATTCGATAAAAAAATAAAGAGGCAGCGTATCGCTAACCTCCATTTTCAACATTAGAAGCTTCCTGTATTCACTTGATCCGGACGAACGACTGGCTCTGATAACTTTTTCCCTTCTTCATTGACTACGTCCGCTTTTCCATTCACCTGTATTTCTACACTTTCGATGCCTTTTTGTTCAGTTAAAGATAAAACAAGTGCATTTAGCAACGATTGTGACACTTTCTTCTCCTTCTCTTTAAAGCTATTTAAAATAGACTCATTAAAATTCAACGTCACTTTGCCATCCTCAAGAACCGGCTTATCAACCAAAGCGATATCTGGAACAAATTCAGTTTGAAGCTTAGACGACATCGCAGGTCCCTTCGCTAATTCAGTAATAGCAGCCGTAATATTATCTTCCGTATTTTCACTTACTCGACGTGTAACCGGGACATAGTAATAATTGCCTGGTTCTCCCCCTACATAATAAACGGTTAATGCTTTTGTATTCGTAATATCAACAACATCACTTGTATCTAGATTAATCCCTGACGCACGTGATAATTCTTCATGAATCGGTGTGCCTCCTACGGGCATTTCTGTTAATTCCTCACCGTTTAAGCGCAACTGCACTTTCTCAATGGATTCGAATTGAGTCAGTGTCCAAGTAATAGCTTGTAAAATCTTTAACTCATCTTCTTTTTGGTAATTTTTAAACTCTTTTGAGAAGTCGGCAATGGCGACACCGTCTTTAATATCTACATCTACCTGTGTATCCGCAGGGAGAACCGCTCGGAAACCATTTGGCAGCATATCTGTCACAGGGCCTTTCTCGACTAAATATTCCAAAGCCTGTTTTGCTGCTCCTTCAGATTTCGGTAGTTCAATCGTTTGCGGGACAACGTAACCATCTTTATCAATTAAATAAAGCTCCCTCTTAATTGTATTCTTAACTGCTTCCTCTTTTCCTTCCCCGCTTTGACTATTACCATTCGTCTCCTCAAGAGCCGGCTGCTCATCTACTAAGGAAACATCTGTAGGAGGATCAATTTGTTTTTTCTCTTCCCCACCAAATAAGCCGCAGCCAGCAAGCCAAACAGAAGAGGCTAAAAGCGTTGTCACTACTGTTATTTTTCTTATTTTGGACATAAAATCACTCCTAGGACAGTTTGTACTACTATTTATACGAGCCCTCTAAGATTTTAGACCTTTTATTGAAAGAAGCGGGGGTAAATTATATAGTCCATAATATAGGAATCTTATAGAAAAACTAAAAAAAGACCTCCAAATGGAAGTCCTATAAAGAATCAATTTTAATGGTTTCAACCGTTTCAATATCACGATTAAGCCATTTTGAAGCAATTTCACTAAAGATATCTTTAGATCCTGTCGTGAAAAAACGATGGATAGGACGCACTTTACTTCGATTCATTAATCGATAGTAGTCCAAGATTACACTTGCTTCACGGGCCGTTTCATCCCCTGAGGAAATCACCTGTACACGACCTCCCATATAGCGGGAAATAACTGGACCAAGCAATGGATAATGCGTACAACCAAGAATTAACGTATCAATCTTTGTTTTCTTTAAAGGCTTTAATGTTTCTGCGACAACCCTGTCCACAATCTCTCCCTCAAACTCACCGCTTTCAACGATTGGAACAAATTTTGGACAGGCTAAACTTGTCACTTTCACATGATCATTAATAGAAGCAAGCGCTTCATCATACGCATGACTTTTTACCGTTCCAATCGTGCCGATTACACCAATATGTAACGTATCGGATACTTTGATTGCTGCCCTTGCCCCAGGATGAATAACCCCTAGCACAGGAATTGCCAGCTCTGCTCGAATATCCTCTAAAACAGCAGCTGTCGCTGTATTACAAGCAATAATTAGCATTTTAATATCGTGTTTTAATAGAAAACGGGTCATTTGCCACGTGAATTTTTTTACATCTTCTTTCGATCTTGGTCCATAGGGACATCTAGCCGTATCTCCTAAATAGATAATCTGTTCGTTAGGAAGCTGTCGCATAATTTCTTTTACAACCGTCAACCCACCGACTCCTGAATCTATAATTCCAATTGATTTCAAAAAACTCGCCTCATTCTTCCTTCATTTCATGGTGCAACTTTGTTAGAGTAGCTTTCAAAGAAGCGTTGTCTATATTACTAAAGAAAGTAGCATGTCAATCAAACAACAAATTACTTCATAACTCTAGCTTCTTATCCGCTTCCTGAAACCTTATCATACTCCCATTTTGGATGAAAGTGAATGAGATTTCAACCATTGGTTAGAAAAACACGACTTATCTCCCCTCTTTATAAAAATCAATATCTTTTTATACTACAACCTTTTAACTCTTAAAATACAAGACGTGTGAAACCAAGGTTTCACACGCAACGATTCTAGAATCAGCAGCGTCCTAATATTATATAGTTACAGGACAAAAACAGAGCAGCAACATAGGTGTTGAACAATGAATTGTTTAACATTTCCTTTGATGCTGCTCACCATGGGAGAGAATTTTCTATATGAATATTTACATAGAATGCAGTCAAAACATTAAAGCTTAAGTTCTCCCATACGAAGGAGTTCTATAACCGCTTGTGAACGCCCCTTAACTCCAAGCTTTTGCATCGCATTAGAAATATGATTTCGAACTGTTTTCTCGCTTATAAACAATTCACCTGCGATTTCTTTTGTTGTTTTGTCCTGTACTAGTAACTCAAATACTTCTTTTTCTCTTTTGGTGAGTAGTGGCTTATGAGTGAATTCGTTCTCCTTCAATTAATGTAACCCTCCTTGCCTTCACCAGCATAAAACCCGGAGTGGGTGTCTATTTAGTCACGATATAGTATGTCGATAAAGGCGAGGGAGTGACTCTTTTGCTTATATAATTTAAATTTTCTTTTTTAACCTTTTTAAAATTGTGGATAACAAAATGACGTTAGGCTCATTTGTGTAAGACCATGTTCATGTACATCTTTGAGTTATGCTGAAAGGCTGCTCACCTTTCTATTTCAATCATTCGCTTCCCGTTGAATAAATATTTCCTGATTCAATCCACCCTTCGTCTTCCCTGATACTTGAAAGGTCGCTGTTTCACCAGCTTTTACTTCTAACTCTAGAGGATCAGTGATTAACCAATCTATTTTATTTTGGATCGTATAGATGCCCGGCGGTACTTCAAACACTACCTCTTGACCACGAGCTATTTTTCCTGCCACTTCACCATTTAACATTATTTGAAAATAGCGGAACATTGCGTAGAATCCTTTTTTCCTTATAACCTTTATGTATGCTATTTCAGGCACTATACTTCCTCCTTTTTCTTATTAGTTCTGTTAAATAACGTTATTGATTAGCATAGCCTTCTTATCATGCTGATTTTGTAACATCAGCTACGGCATCCAAAAGTTGAAGACAATACTCCATATTCCTTTGGAAGATGTCAGCAAGAAGACAATATTCTCTAACAGAGGATTGACACCAAGCGTCGGTATATAAAAATACGAAATATTATAAAGCGACCATTGATTATCGTCTAAGTCATTAAGAAATTGGTTAAAACTGCTCTCTCCCTCTTCCCTAAATACACTCATGCTTCTAACTGCTTCTACATTTCCAGCATCACTAAGCAGATTAAATGCTTCATCCAATAATGCAAATTCTTCTGTCTCTATTCGTTTAGTATTAAAAGAATAATAGTCTAGCATCATATTGGAAATTTCATATTAGCACATTTTTCTAAACTTATACTAAAATACCTGCAATATTTTATTGTAAGTAAAGAACCGAACAACTTCAAACACCTTTCAAGCATCTCTCAGAAACAGCAACAACGAACCAGGACTATCCAATCAAAAAAATCTCCTAGAATTCTTTTCCTAGGAGATTTTACATATGACTATTCTTACTCTACCTCTTGAAATTGTCCTAATATCGCTTTCACTTCTTCACTCCAAGGAAGGGATCTCCCAGTAGCTTTCGAAATTTGAACAATTGCTCCCCTGCCCGTATAGCAAACCGAGCCGTCTTCTCTTGTAATCATATAATGAAGATCCACAGACGAAGTACCGATTTTAGCTGCCTTAACGTGCACATATAAGCGCTCATCAAAAAACACTTGTTGAAGATAATCACATTGCAAATCAGCTACAACAATGATGGCATCATCGTTTGCCTCTAACCATTTTTGCATTAAGCCTAAATGCTTAAAATATTCCATTCTTGCTTCCTCAAAATACGTGAATGTAACCGTATTATTTAGATGACCGAACATATCTGTTTCCGAAAAACGAACCTTCACCTCTTGCTTAAAGGAAAAACTAGCTTGCCACTGTTCAAAATTTCCAATATATGAAATTCTACTCAAAATGCTGCCTCCTCTTATTTCAATGAATGGTTATTCATTCATTTTAAAGCAAAATTTATATAATTGAAAGAATTTTACATAATATACCTGGATTTCATAGAATAGTCTTACACACCTTTCACCATAGAGCTAGAATGAAAATACGCAAAAAAAGAACCTGCATCATAAGATACAGGTTCTTTTCATACAATTGATTAAACTTGATCGCTTCCGAAGAAGTTACGGAATGATTGAATTGCAGTATCACGGTTAAGAGCTGCAATCGAAGTTGTTAATGGAATACCTTTTGGACAAGACTGTACACAGTTTTGTGAGTTACCGCAGTTAGCAAGTCCTCCATCTGTCATGATTGCATTTAAACGTTCTGCTCGGTTCATCGCACCAGTTGGATGAGCGTTGAATAAACGAACTTGTGATAATGGTTGTGGTCCAATAAAGTTTGAGCTGTCGTTCACATTTGGACATGCTTCTAAACATACACCACAAGTCATACATTTAGATAATTCGTAAGCCCATTGACGTTTACGCTCTGGCATGCGAGGACCTGGTCCAAGATTGTACGTTCCATCGATTGGAATCCAAGCTTTTACTTTTTTCAAGTTGTCGAACATGCGGCTACGGTCAACTTGAAGGTCACGAACAACTGGGAAAGTACGCATTGGTGCAAGACGAACAGGTTGTTCTAATTGATCAACAAGTGCTGTACATGATTGTCTTGGTTTTCCATTGATAACCATTGAACAAGCTCCACATACTTCTTCCAAACAGTTCATATCCCAAGCAATTGGAGTTGTTTGTTTACCGCTTTTTGTTACAGGATTACGACGAATTTCCATTAATGCTGAAATTACGTTCATATTAGGACGATACGGTAATTCAAATTCCTCATCATAAGGAGCTGAATCTGGTGTATCTTGACGAGTGATGATAAAACGTACAGTTTTAGTTTCAGACATTTGGTGTTCTCTCCCTTCTTAATGTGTAGTTGTGTAGTCGCGTTTGCGAGGTGGAACTAGCGACACATCGATATCTTCATAATGGAATGCTGGCGCTTGATCTAGACCTTTGAACGTAGCCATTGTTGTTTTCATGAAGTTCTCATCATCACGCTCTGGGAACTCTGGTTTGTAGTGCGCTCCACGGCTTTCGTTACGGTTTAAGGCACCAATTGTCATAACACGAGCTAATTGCAACATGTTTTGTAATTGTCTAGTAAATGCAGCACCTTGGTTGCTCCATTTAGCAGTATCGTTAATGTTGATGTTTTTATAGCGTTCCATCAACTCAAGAATTTTGTTATCTGTTTCTTTCAATTTATCATTGTAACGAACAACCGTCATGTTATTCGTCATCCATTCTCCAAGCTCTTTATGAAGAACATAAGCATTTTCTGTACCGTCTAATGACATGACGTTATTCCATTTCTCTTGCTCTTGTTTTACATAGCCGTCAAACAATGAAGAAGGAAGTGCGTCCGTTGTTTTCTCTAAACCTTCGACATATTTAGCTGCATTTGGTCCAGCTACAGATCCACCATAGATAGCAGATAGAAGAGAGTTAGCTCCTAGACGGTTCGCACCGTGTTGAGAGTAATCACACTCACCAGCAGCAAATAGACCTTTGATATTTGTCATTTGGTCATAATCTACCCATAATCCACCCATTGAATAGTGAACCGCAGGGAAAATTTTCATTGGAAGTTTACGTGGATCTTCACCCATGAATTTCTCGTAAATTTCAATGATACCACCAAGTTTAATATCAAGTTCTTTAGGATCTTTATGTGAAAGATCAAGGTAAACCATGTTTTCCCCATTGATACCTAGCTTATCGTTTACACATACGTCGAAGATTTCACGAGTCGCGATATCACGAGGTACTAAGTTTCCGTATGCTGGGTATCTTTCTTCTAAGAAGTACCAAGGTTTTCCGTCTTTATATGTCCATACTCGTCCACCTTCACCACGAGCAGATTCACTCATTAGGCGAAGTTTGTCATCACCAGGAATCGCTGTTGGGTGAATTTGAATGAACTCACCGTTCGCATAGTTAACACCTTGTTGATATACGATAGATGCTGCTGAACCTGTGTTGATCATTGAGTTTGTAGATTTACCAAAGATAATTCCTGGTCCACCGCTCGCCATAATAACAGCGTCAGCAGGGAATGCTTTGATTTCCATAGAAGCTAAGTTTTGAGCAACAACTCCGCGTGCTGTTTGTTGTTCATCGATTACAGCTCCAAGGAACTCCCAACCTTCATATTTCGTTACAAGACCTTCTACTTCATAACGACGTACTTGCTCGTCCATCGCATAAAGTAATTGTTGACCAGTTGTTGCGCCAGCAAATGCTGTACGGCTATGTTGTGTTCCACCAAAACGACGGAAGTCAAGTAAACCTTCTGGTGTACGGTTAAACATAACGCCCATACGGTCAAACATATTGATAATTCCTGGTGCTGCTTCACACATCGCTTTTACTGGTGGTTGGTTCGCTAAAAAGTCCCCACCGTATACTGTATCATCAAAGTGGATCCATGGAGAATCCCCTTCACCTTTTGTATTAACTGCTCCATTAATACCGCCTTGGGCACATACAGAGTGAGAGCGTTTTACAGGAACTAGTGAGAATAACTCAACCTGTTTCCCCATCTCTGCCGCTTTAATCGCAGCCATTAAACCTGCTAGTCCGCCACCGACGATAGCTATTTTACCTTTACCCAATCTTGTCACTCCCTTATTTCCATTATCAAAAGTCTCGTAATAATCTTCTTTTGCTTAATTCATTCGCTTATCATACAAAAGCGAAAATTGCGCTAACACCAATGTAAGAAAGTGCAACGAATACTACTAATGTAACATAAGTCATGATTTTTTGTGATTTAGGTGTAATTGTTAATCCCCAACTAACTGCAAATGACCATAATCCATTAGCAAAGTGGAAAATCGCTGAGATAACCCCCACAATGTAGAATGCAATCATAAATGGACTAGAGAAGATTTCAGCCATCATGTCAAAGTTAACTTCTGCTCCTAAAGCCTTTTGAATTCGAGTTGCCCAAATGTGCCAAACAAGGAAAATTAAAGTGATAATTCCAGTTACACGTTGTAACATGAACATCCAGTTACGGAAGAACCCGAATCTTCCTAAATTGTTTTTAGCTGTAAAAGCAATATAGATTCCATAAACAGCATGAAAAATTAATGGTAGATAGATGACAACCCATTCTACCACTATCAACATTGGCACATATTCAATTGCATGGGCCGCAGTATTGAAAGTTTCCTCTCCTTTTGTTGCCATAAAGTTCACTGATAGATGGAAGATGAGGAATAACCCGATTGGAATTACCCCAAGAAGTGAATGAAGCCTACGATTTCCAAACTCACGATTTTTTGCCACTAAGTGCCCCCCCTTAATTTGTGAAAAATCATGCTCAGATAAATTGGTGGCTACCTTTTATCCTCGCATAAATGCAAGTATAGAATTTTCCCTATACTTTTTTACAATTATGTGACACCACTATTTTACTCCTCACTTGTATGTGCGTCAAGAAAACGGATACAAGATTTCTTTTTTTCACGATAGAAATTCATGCTAATCCATCAAGATGAATTCTTAATTATCTAAATTTTTACAAAAATTATTATTATAGGTATCTATATCTCGAAATAATATGTTAATATTTTCCAATAATTCCCGAAAATATTTTAAAAAATAGTACAGCATCAAAATGAAAATTGTTTATAATAGATTTACAGAAAGAGGCGATTCACAATGAAAAAAAATCTCGCAGAAACTTTAGAAGACTCTGCAATAAACGAACTTCAAATTCCTACTTTTGGCTATGAACTCATTCGAGAAATTGTCTTAGATAATATCCTCGGACAAGACTCCTACCAAATCCTTTATTGGACTGGAAAACAGTTAGCTAGAAAGTTCCCTTTGAGTAGTATGGGTGAAGTGGTTGCATTTTTTCAAAGTGCTGGCTGGGGTGATTTAATCATCGAAAAAGAAACAAAAAATGAAATGGAACTCACCTTAACCGGAGAAATTATCAATCGCCGCCTAGAGCTCTATTCGGACTGCCATTTCCAACTAGAAACTGGATTCCTCGCTGAGCAGAGCGCCCTTCAAAAAAAATGCAGCAGTGAAGCAGTTGCTGAAATTAAAAAACGCGCAAAAAGAGTCATTTTCACGGTTCAATGGGATCCAAAAGATCCACTTTAATCGTGCTGTAAAACAGACTTACAATAAAGTAAGTCTGTTTTACACCTCTATTAAGCTAACGTTTTTGAATGGGCACCTAAGTTGAAGGCAACATGCAGAGCTTCTACCGCTTTAACCATTTCCTGTTCATTGATAACGGTTGACACTTTAATTTCTGATGTACTAACCATTTTCACCTGGATTCCCGTGTTCGCCATCACTTCAAACATTTCAGCTGCGACTCCAGGGTTTGAGACCATACCTGAACCAACGATTGATACTTTCGCTAAGCCATCTTCTGTTTCGATTCTTTCAAACTCAAGGTTCGGTTTATTACTTTCCAATACTTGAAGAGCTTCTTGAAGAGCCTCACTTTTAATTGAAAACGAAAGATTTGTTGTCTCTTCAGATGTCATTGTTTGAATAATAATATCTACGTTAATATGATGCTTTGCAAGCGTTGTAAAAATTGTTGATAAAGTGCTAAGTGTACGCGGTAAACCAAACACCGTCACACGTGTAATTTTATCTTCAAAGGCAATACCTCTTACAATTAAATTTTCTTCCATTGTTGCTTCCTCCTCAATAATCGTCCCTGATTCTTTCTCCATACTAGAACGTACTTCTAGTGGAATGTGATAATTTTTAGCAAACTCAACCGCACGTGGGTGAAGTACGCCAGCTCCTAAATTGGCAAGTTCTAACATTTCATCATATGAAATCGATAAGAGCTTTCTTGCCTCTTTAATATAGCGTGGGTCCGTCGTAAATACGCCCGTTACATCCGTATAAATGTCACAGCGTTGCGCTTTCAGTGCGGCAGCTAGTGCAACAGCTGTTGTATCTGAACCTCCGCGCCCTAATGTCGTAATGTCCCCTTCCTCATCTACCCCTTGGAATCCAGCAACGACAACCACTTTCCCTGCTTGCAATTCCGCTTCCATACGTTTCGTATCAATTTGTAAAATGCGTGCATTGCCATGAACTGCTTCCGTTTGGATTCCTGCTTGCCATCCTGTAAATGAAATCGTTTGCTGACCTTGCTCAAGTAAGGCCATTGTTAATAAAGAAATCGTAACCTGCTCACCTGTTGACAGCAGCATATCCATTTCACGCTTACTTGGATTACCTGTAATTTCCTTTGCCATTGTTACTAATTCATCCGTTGTTTTTCCCATCGCTGACACGACGACAACGACATCGTTCCCTCTTTCTACTTCTTCCATGACCCGTCTTGCCACATTTTTAATTTTCGTGACACTTCCGACGGATGTACCGCCAAACTTCTGTACAATAATTGGCATATTCATTCATCCTCTCTGTTGTTTACGCTAAACTGAATTTGATATGTACAAGCACAAAAAAAGCAACGAGATATATCTCATTGCTTTGTCCGCGAAAAATACTATAAATACGGCAAATACAGTGAGATAGCTCTCCAGGAAATTCTTCCTGACAGTCTGCCATTTATTCAATGTCAAACCAGAAAAACAAAGTATGAGTTTTGTTTTCCTTCGGCGATTTCCCCTTTCAAAACCTTTCACAGAAGCTCATACTTCTCCGGGTTTCTACTCTTGAATCTCGCACCTCTATCAACACTCTTTAATTGTCATGTTCAAAATTCTTCTTGAGTATAGCATAGAGGAGAAAGTGAATCAAGTTCATTTCTGAAATTTTTGGAAGACGGCCTCAGCTACTTTTTCGGGCATACCTGCTTGAACGAGCTCTTCAATAGAGGCTTCTTTTATTTTTTTAAGCGAACCGAATGATTTAAGCAATTGCTTACGCCTCTTCTCACCAACTCCTGAAATATCGTCAAGCTGTGAATGAATCGCATTTTTCCCACGAAGTTGCCGATGAAAAGTTATCGCAAATCGATGCACTTCATCTTGAATTCGCTGCAATAAATAAAACTCCTGACTCTGTCGGTCAAGTGGAATGATTTCAAGCGGATCCCCTATCATCAATTCAGATGTACGATGCTTCTCATCCTTTACTAGACCAGCTAACGGTATATCGAGGCCTAATTCATTCTCCAAAATATCCCTAACCGCTTCAACATGTCCTTTTCCTCCGTCAATAATGATTAAATCCGGTAATGGCAGGCCTTCTTTTAACACACGCGAATATCTTCTGCGTACAACTTCCCGCATCGACTCATAATCATCCGGCCCTTGCACCGTTTTAATTTTATATTTGCGGTATTCTTTTTTTACTGGCTTCCCATCTATAAATACAACTAGTGCAGATACAGGATTTGTTCCTTGAATATTGGAGTTATCAAACGCTTCAATACGATGAGGTGTATAAATTCCTAACTGCTTCCCTAAATTCTCGACAGCCTTTATAGATCGTTCCTCATCTCGTTCAAGAAGAGAGAATTTTTCGTGTAGTGCTAATTTAGCATTTTTATTCGCTAAATCAAGCATGTCCTTTTTCTGACCACGTTTTGGTTGAATAATTTTCACATCGAGAAGACGTTCCGCTAAATCTGCCTCAACCGTCTCTGGAATCAAAATTTCCTTCGGCTTTAAGTGATGATCCATTTCATAAAAACGGCCTAAAAAGGTAAGCAGTTCTTCCTCTGGTTCATTATAAGCTGGAAAAAGCGAAACATCGCGTTCAATTAATTTCCCCTGACGTACGAAAAACACCTGCACACACATCCAACCCTTATCATAGGCAAACCCAAAAATATCGCGATCTGTAAAATCATTCGTCATCATCTTTTGCTTTTCCATCGTAACATCAATATGAGCAATTTGGTCACGTAACTCCTTTGCTCGCTCAAAATCTAATTCTTCAGCAGCGGCATGCA
>NZ_JBALMU010000079.1:0-13395 GCF_036962285.1 Bacillus sp. JJ634 | reverse complement strand
TGTTGACTTTCGTTTCTTTTATTATGAATATTCAAAAAACAATATGTAATATTATTTGACATGTTTTGTTAGGAATATTGTAGCATGAAAGTATAGAAAGGGAAACAGCAAAATCAATTATGTTAGTTCTTTCGTATGATATAAACGTTGATATTCGTTTTTTTTGTTAATCTTGTAGAGTTATTATTTAAAAAGAATAAAAGCTTAAGTATGGAAAATATAATGAATATAAGAGGGGTGGCTGTAACACTTTTCACCGTAATGGAGGAATTGAAATGGACGCGATAATGAGGAACTTCTTTCAATTTTTAGCGAGAAATAAACGCGTGAATAAGTGGGCTGCGAAATATGGGTTGCACCTAGGTGCGCAAAAATTTGTGGCAGGATTATCTATTGAACAAGCAATTACACAAGTACGGGTGTTACATGAAGACGGGCGAGTAGCGACATTAGATCATTTGGGCGAATTTGTAAAAAGTGAAGCAGAGGCAAGGCAATCTGCTTATATGTGTTTGAAAGCGTTAGAGGCAATTGCTGAAGCAAATGTTCCTTCCCATTTATCTGTTAAGTTGACATCGCTTGGATTAGATATAAGTGATGATTTATGTTTTGAACAGATGTGTCATATTCTAAATAAAGCGAGTGAGTATCGGATTTTTGTTCGGATTGATATGGAGGATTATGCACATTGTCAACAAGCGATTGATCTCTTTAAGCGATTGCGGAAGATGTATGACGGAGTAGGTCTTGTTTTACAAGCTTATTTATATCGAACGGAACAAGACCTACGAGACTTGGGTCAAATCAGTGCCAACCTTCGTCTTGTGAAAGGGGCTTATAAAGAATCACCTGAAGTGGCTTTTCCAAAGAAAGTGGATGTAGATAAGAATTATTTAAAAATTATTAAACAGCATTTGTTAAATGGACATTATACAGCGGTAGCTAGTCATGACGAACAGATTATTCATCAAGTGAAAGAGTTTGTAAGAGAAAAAGAGATAAAAAGAGATCAATTTGAGTTTCAAATGCTTTTTGGCATTCGCGAAGATCTGCAAAAGAAATTGGCAAGTGAAGGATATACAGTACGCGTCTATGTACCGTATGGGAAGGATTGGTTCGGTTACTATATGAGGCGCTTAGCTGAAAGGCCGGCTAATGTTTGGTTTGTGATGAAGAATTGGATGAAATAAGAGGAGGAATGAAGATATGGTATTTTCCTATAAACATGAACCATTTACTGATTTTTCTTTACAAGAAAATAAAGATGCTTTCATAACAAGTCTAGCGAAGGTGGGGGCGTGTCTCGGTCAAGAGTATCCGTTAATTATTGGGGGAGAGCGAATTTCAACAAAAGAAAAAATTATTTCGGTTAATCCAGCTAATCATAGCCAGGTTATAGGCAATGTGTCAAAAGCAAATAAGCAACTTGCAGAAAATGCGATGCAAATAGCTGCGGAAACATTTAAAACATGGCGTAAGACAAAGCCAGAGATGAGAGCGGATATTCTTTTTCGTGCGGCTGCAATTGTTCGGCGTCGCAAGCATGAATTTTCAGCATGGTTAGTGAAAGAGGCGGGAAAACCATGGAATGAAGCAGATGCGGATACAGCAGAAGGAATTGACTTTATGGAATATTACGGGCGGCAAATGTTGAAGCTGAAGGATGGGATTCCGGTAGAAAGTCGTCCATCTGAATTTAATCGTTTTGCCTATATTCCACTCGGAGTAGGCGTTATTATTTCACCATGGAATTTTGCTTTTGCAATTATGGCAGGGATGACAACGGCGGCTGTTGTATCAGGCAATACGGTCTTATTGAAACCAGCTAGTACAACTCCAGTTATTGCAGCCAAGTTTATTGAAGTGCTTGAAGAAGCGGGTCTTCCCGCTGGTGTTGTGAACTTTATTCCGGGAAGTGGGGCAGAAGTAGGAGATTATTTGGTGGATCATCCAAGCACGCGTTTTATTAGTTTTACGGGTTCACGTGATGTGGGGGTTCGTATTTTTGAACGAGCATCGAAAGTGCAGGATAGTCAAATTTGGTTGAAGCGTGTCATTGCGGAAATGGGAGGGAAGGATACGATTGTTGTCGATAAAGAAGCAGACTTAGAGCTTGCGGCGCAATCGATTGTTGCCTCTGCATTCGGATTCTCAGGTCAGAAATGTTCAGCTTGCTCACGGGCGGTTGTTGTGGCGGATGTGTATGATACGGTTTTAAAGCGCGCTGTTGAATTAACGAAGAAGTTAATGGTTGGTGATCCAGCTTATCAAGAAAATTTTATGGGACCGATGAATGACCAAGCGGCTTTTGATAAAGTTATGAGTTATATCGAAATAGGGAAACAGGAAGGGAAGTTAATGATTGGAGGCAAGGGGGATGATAGAGAAGGATGGTTTATTCAGCCTACTATATTCGCTCATGTAGAAGAACATGCACGTATTATGCAGGAGGAAATTTTCGGACCTGTAGTTGCTTTCTGTAAGGCGCGTGATTTTGCTCATGCGCTGGAAATTGCGAATAATACGGAGTATGGCTTAACGGGTGCTGTTATTTCGAATAATCGTTCTCATATTGAAAAAGCACGTGAAGATTTTCATGTTGGAAATTTATATATTAATAGAGGGTGCACGGGTGCGATTGTTGGTTACCAACCCTTTGGTGGATTTAATATGTCAGGGACAGATTCAAAAGCAGGCGGTCCAGATTATTTGATTCAGCATATGCAAGGAAAGACCATTTCTGAAATGTTTTAAAGTACTTTTATATGATTAAATTCCCCTTCAGCTTTAATCACTATTTTTCTTCATTATCATATTTTAGCAGGGGAAGTATGATAATGAAGGGGGAAAAATGATGAATATAGATGAAAGATCTCCATGGTATCCTCAAGGAGTTAATTGGCAAGGGATGGGGCAAGGCGGCTATTGGCCGGGAACATGGCAAACAGGTTATTGGCCAGGCGGTCATTGGCACGGCGGAGGTCACTGGCATGGGGGACATCATGGAGGAGGTCATTGGCACGGAGGTCACTGGCATGGGGGACATCATGGAGGAGGTCATTGGCATGGAGGAGGCCATCATCATGGGGGACAGTGGCAAGGAAGGTATTAGTAAAGTGGTCAATGATTGCGTGTATGAGAAATAACAAAAAAGCTGTTCCTGAGTTTGGAACAGCTTTTTTATGTTGTTATTCCGCATGTAACGAGCAGTAAGCCCCCCTCTGATAGAAGCTCTACTTCATGATGAAAAATGATGTTCTTTTACAAAGAAATCGACCGTTCTTAACAAGAGATTAATAATTCTCCTTTATATTATAGGAAAGAAGGGGAGAAATCTTTGTTGTTAGTTAGTTTATAACGAACGGGAGATGATTCAGTGCTTAAAAGGTTCATCAGTGGATTTTTAATGATAGTCATCATCAGCTGTATTTACCTCTATGCTCCTGAAGCGCCGCGCAATCAAGAAGAAACGGCATTGGCACAAACGTTTGTTGAAAATGAAGAATGGTTCATTCCGAATCGGCATATCCCAGATGATTTACATGTAACGGAAGTGGGGCAAAGTATTACAGATTCTAAGGGTGAGCTTACATTGCTTGCAAAAGCAACAGAAATTGCACCTATTGTAGTTGGTCCTATTGAAGTTATGATTAGAGATGTGAAAGTCATTCGTGTTGTACCTGACGATAGCATGATGGATTTCTTTCAAGCTTATACGAAGAAACAAGGATTTGATATGATAAAAATCAGTGTCGAAATTCATAATACATCAAGTGATACGGTACAGTTCACCCCGGTTACTCGTTTAGAAACGACCGATGGTGAGCAGAAAACCGAAAAAGATAATTTGTTTTTAGAAGAGATGAAGGGGACGTTCGTAGGTGGAGATGTGAAGCGGGGGGATATTGGGTTTATCTTAAATGACCAAGCCCAATCAACATTGCAAGGTATACACATATTTACTAGTGATACGGTAAATACTAACGGAACCGTCTTCGAACAAGGGAAGAAAATTGAAATTAACTTTTAAATGGAGACAGCGATTCTTGTTTGAGGGGAATCGTTTTTTTGTTTGGGTAATATTCGTGAAAAATGGTGATTTTATATTCCGTTGTGATTTATTCAGTGAAAGAATGAAATATTAGCGAATAAAATATTGTTTTATCAGACTAATAGTTCGTATATAATGATGAGAAAGACGAGAGGAGAAGTGCAGATGTTTAAAACAAAGAAAGTGTTACTGTTAGGGTCAGGGGAGCTTGGGAAAGAGGTTGCTATTGAAGCGCAGCGTCTTGGTGTGGAAACCATTGCGGTGGATCGCTATGAACAAGCTCCAGCCATGCAGGTTGCTCATCGGAGTTATGTGGTTGATATGTTAGATGGAGAGAAAATTCGTGAAATCGTTGAAAGAGAAAAACCAGATTTAATTGTTCCGGAAATCGAGGCCATTGCGACTTCAGAATTATTGAAGCTAGAGGATGAGGGATTTCGTGTCATTCCAACCGCACGTGCAGCGAAGTTAACGATGGATCGGGAAGGAATTCGCCGTTTAGCGGCTGAAACATTAGGTCTTCCAACGGCTGGCTATCGATTTGCCGATACATATGAAGAATTCGTGCAAGGAGCGCAAGAAATTGGTTTTCCGTGCGTTGTGAAACCATTAATGAGTTCATCCGGAAAAGGGCAAAGTGTATGTGCATCTGAAGCGGAACTTGCTAAGTCTTGGGAAATTGCGATGGAAGGCGGACGCGTACAAAATGGCCGTGTGATTATTGAAGAGTTTATTCACTTCGATTCTGAGATTACATTGTTAACAGTTCGTTCAGTAAATGGTACGAATTTCTGTGCTCCGATCGGTCACGTTCAAAAAGGCGGCGATTATATTGAATCTTGGCAGCCTCATAATATGACAGAACAGCAAATTGAAGAAGCGAAGCGAATTGCGAAGACGATTACAGATGAGCTAAGTGGATTTGGTTTATTTGGTGTTGAATTATTCCTTTCTGGAGAAAAGGTGTATTTCAGTGAGGTATCACCGCGCCCGCATGATACAGGTCTTGTGACGCTTGTGACGCAAAACTTATCTGAATTTGCCCTGCATGTGCGAGCGATTTTAGGATTCCCTATTCCCGAAATTACACTTATTACACCGGGAGCGAGCCGTCCGCTTAAGTCAGATGAAGAATACGAGGATTATTCAATTACTGGAGTAGACCAAGCTTTATCTGTTCCGAACACACAAGTTCGTGTATTCGCTAAACCGGTTACGAAGATAGGTCGTCGTGTTGCTGTAGCGTTATCGACGGCTGAAACAGTAGAAGAAGCGAGAGAGAAGGCGAAGCGAGCTTTAGACTTCTTACATGTTGAAAAATAAAGGCTTTCTTTATGCTGAATAGCTTTTCAAGTATAAATATGATAGTATTTAGCTTTACTTAAATAGAGGAAGTGACGAATGGTGATTCACATTGAAATACCTGAAGCAGACATTACAATTACACAGCGAAAACAAGTGCGAACAGCAGATGAGCCGGTAATTAAGGATATTTATGGATTTATTGATTTTCATCAAATTCCAAGAGATAAAGGCGGCATCTTCATGTTTTATAATGAAGCAGGCGAGCTCCTTTTTGTTGGAAAAGCTCGAAAGCTTAGACAAAGAATTAAAAGACATTTTGAAGACCAAGTTTCACCGATGAAACATCATCGAAAGGAAGTTTACCAAATTGATGTTTGCGTCGTCGAGTCCCCGATGGAACGTGAGATTTATGAAACGTACATCATTAATGAATATCAAGCGAAATATAATATTGATAAAGTGTTTTTTAAATAATAATCAAAAAGCTGGAAACTTTAAAGTTTCCGGCTTTTTTTACTTATAGGCATTATTTTTTGAGAATTTGTTAGATAACGTTGTTCATTTTATGCTTTAGATATAATAAAAATGCAAAAACTAAAAGAACGTTAAAATTGTAATGTTACATAGTATTTGTTAATATAATAATTAAGTAACATTAGATTGTAGGAGGAAATGGTGTGGAGTATGTCGATCCTATAAAAGACATCGAGAGTATTAATGCGATTAAACAAATTTTGCAACAGCAATCACAAAGAGATCTTTTGCTTTTCGTATTAGGTATTAATACGGGAATCAGAGTGAGTGAGTTACTGGCTTTAAAGGTGGATGATGTTTGGGAGGATTCTCATATTAAAGAATTTCTCCGTATTCGCGACACTAAGCATGAAGAGGTAAAGGCGTATTATTTAAATAATAATGTGAGAGATGTTCTCGAAAAATATTTGGCACGGTGGAATTTTACCAGCAGTGATTATTTGTTTAAATCTAAGAAAAATAATCAACCGATTACACGCCAGCAGGCTTATCGAATTATTAATCATGCTGCCAAAGAAGTCGGAATTCCAGGGAAGATTGGAACACATACTTTAAGGAAAACATTTGGCTATCATGCGTATCGAAAGGGCATTGCGATTTCAATCTTAATGTCGATTTATCATCATCATTCCCCTGCAGAAACATTGCGTTATTTAGGGATTGAAAAGAATGAGGAACATTTAATTAGAGTAGACGTCAATTTATAGCGAATGGTGATAAAACTATTTAACTCATAATAAAAACCTCCACAAGTATGAACTTGTGAAGGTTTCTAGAGGATTGCTCGTATAAGTAGTTATTGTTCATCATTATAGGTTTCGAGCGTAGCAGTCACGTTAACATTTGTTAAATCTTTAACGTAGTCTTCTATAACATGAACTTGCAGTGTTTCTTTATTTTTCATGAACTTGAATATTCCGTTATTAAAATCTGTGCCGAGTTCCTTAAAGAAAATTCCTTCAAACTCAACATTCTTTGTATGGTTGAAAGTAAGTCGGTATTGATCATTTTCTTTAATAAGATACGCACGTACCCCTTTTTCAAAATGTCCTTCCTGATCTTTAAGTGAACGAGACACAGATATGATATGAAGGTCAATAAATGGAATCTCACGTAATAAGGAGTTAATCACTGATTCTTTTGTGATTTGTTCCCAGCGGCTTTGCGCTGTTTGCCCCAGAACGATTTGTGTAATATGTTTTTCTCTTGCCACTTCAGCGATTACTTTGGTAACGGATCGTTTTTCATTATCTTTAATAATGAATTCTTCAGCGTTATGCTGTTCAGCTAATTGTTGCCATCTCGTAATATAAAATGATTTTTCTGCATCCAATTCATCGAAAGGCTTTGGATCAATCGTTAGGATATAGAGCGGGCAGTCAAGCATGCTCGCAATCTTACAGCCACGTTGAATGAGGCGTTCGCCATTTGGTCCATAATAAACGCAGACGAGGATGCTCTCATCCATGCGTCCTTTGATCTTCTTCATGATTTAGTTCACCTCAATAAATAGATGGGAATGAAACAAGTTAGTAAGTATCGTTAGACTATGTATGACTATAGCTTATGGTTCGGCTGCAGTCAATTAAATTTATAAAGAATAAGGAGGGAGCCTGATTGTCTTGGTTACACATCATGATTGTAATGCCATTTATCTTTGCGCTATTTGTACCATTTCTATATAAATTCTTTACACCTCGAATTCATACAGGGTGGTTTGTATTCATTGTGCCGCTTGTATTATTCTTATCTCTTCTAAAATATATCCCTGCCATTGCTGACGGAAAGACTGTCTATCACTCCGTACCGTGGATGCCGTCTTTAGGAATTAATTATACAACTTATATGGATGGGTTGGGGCTTATTTTTGGACTTTTAATTACTGGAATCGGTACATTAGTTGTTCTTTACTCCATTTACTATATGTCCAAACACCGTGAATCCCTTCATAACTTCTATGTGTATTTGCTGTTATTCATGGGAGCGATGCTTGGAGTTGTTTTTACTGATAATGTTTTAGTTTTATATGTATTTTGGGAAATGACTAGTATCTCCTCGTTCTTGTTAATTGCGTATTGGTACCAGCGGAAAAAATCTCGCTATGGTGCTCAAAAATCTATGCTTATTACAATATTCGGTGGTTTGGCGATGCTTGCTGGTTTTATCATGCTATCCATGATAACAGAAACGTATAGCCTGCGAGAGATGTTCAATCAAGTAGACGTCATTACTGCACATTCTTTATTCCTTCCTGCAATGCTTTTAATTCTATTAGGCGCTTTTACGAAATCTGCCCAGTTTCCATTTAGCATTTGGCTGCCAGATGCCATGGAAGCACCCACACCAATTAGTGCTTATCTGCACTCTGCGACAATGGTGAAGGCTGGTATTTATTTAGTAGCTCGGTTTACGCCCATCTTTGGCGGAAATGCGGAATGGTTTTGGGTAATCTCAAGTATAGGGCTCATCACTTTGTTGTACGGTTCTATCAATGCGGTTAAACAAACGGATTTAAAAGCGTTATTAGCTTATTCGACCATTAGTCAATTAGGACTAATTATGTGTCTGCTTGGCTTGGGATCTGCGGCTCTTTATTTCGGGTATGGAGATGAGGCAACGGTCTATGCAGCGGCCATTTTAGCAGCCATCTTCCACTTAATTAATCACTCTACATTTAAAGGCAGTCTGTTTATGGTCGTTGGTATTATTGACCATGAAACAGGGACCCGTGATATTCGAAAACTGGGCGGTTTGATGGGGCTTATGCCAATCTCCTTTACACTAACCATCATTGGAAGCTTTGCTATGGCGGGGTTACCCCCATTTAATGGATTTTTGAGTAAGGAGATGTTTTTTACAGGTGTCTTGAATGCCTCTCAAATGAACATATTTAGCATGAATACATTCGGCTTACTCTTCCCAACGATTGCGTGGATTGCTAGTGTATTTACATTTATTTACTGCATGATTTTACTGTTCAAAACATTTATGGGAAGGTATCAACCGAGCAAATTAGAGAAGGCAGCGCATGAAGCTCCGTTAGGTATGTTGATTTCGCCTATTCTACTAGCCTCGCTCGTCATTCTTATTTTCTTTTTCCCAAATGTGCTTTCCCATTATTTATTACAACCTGCGTTAATTGCTATTTTACCAATCTTTGCTCAAAGCGGTGGCATTGATGTGAAGATTAGTGCTTGGCACGGTTGGAATACAGAGTTATTTATGACGTTGGGGATTGTAGGACTGGGAACCTTCATGTACATCTATTTGAAAAAGTGGTCCGGGGTATACGGCCTGTTTTCTCAAAGGTGGACGCTCAATGCTGGATATGATTTTGCGATTGAGAAGATGGAGAGGTTTTCCCAAGGATCCACAAATCGATATATGACTGGTTTTATTAGAGATTATGTTGTGTACATTTTTGCAGTGCTGATTGTTATGCTTGGTGGTTCTCTTTGGTTATTTGATGGAATCGCGATGGATATTTCAAATGATGCTCCTATTAGTCTATACGAAGGAGGAGTAGTTGTCGGGATGATTATTGCGGCAATTACCGTTCCGTTAGCTAAATCCAGGCTGACAGCCATCATTGCTGTTGGGGTGCTTGGCTATCTTGTATCTATGCTGTTTGTCATCTTCCGTGCACCTGATTTAGCTCTGACTCAATTGGTTGTTGAAACGGTGACAGTTGCTCTATTTTTATTGTGTTTCTACCACCTGCCAGAATTTCGAAAAGAAACGGTTCGGATGCGATTTAAATTAACTAATTTAATCATTTCTATTGGAGTGGGAGTAATTGTTACCATCATCGCATTGTCTGCCAATAGCACAAGGCTTTTTGAACCAATCTCAAGCTACTTTGAGAATTCTTACGATCTTGCAGGTGCTAAAAACATAGTAAATGCTATCCTGGTTGATTTCAGGGGTATTGATACAATGCTAGAAATATTTGTTTTATGTATTGCTAGCCTTGGAGTGTACACATTAATTAAACTTCGATTAGCGGGGAGGGATTAAGCATGAAGAAGCCTAATGACATTATTTTACATGCTGTCACGAAAGTGGCTGTACCGATTATCCTTGCCTTCTCGTTTCATCTTTTTTTCTCGGGACATCACAATCCAGGTGGTGGATTTATCGGCGGGCTAGCGATTGCCTCCGCATTGACGCTTTTATTTCTTGCTTTTGATATTGAAACGGTACGTGCCAATATTGGTGTAGATTTTAAAGTAGTTGCAGCAATTGGCGTTTTGCTTGCGGTACTAACGGGAGTAGGGTCATTTTTTTTCGATGCTCCATTTTTAAGTCATACATTTGACTATTTCAATCTTCCTATCTTTGGGAAGACAGAGCTTGCAACGGCTGTTCTTTTTGATGTCGGGGTTGCGTTAGCTGTTATTGGAACGTCTGTTACGACTATTTTAAGCATAAGTGAGGATCGATAAAGATGGAAACGTTAATGTCTTTCCTTGTTGGGATATTGTTTATGATTGGCACATATTTAATTTTGGCTAAAGGCTTATTAAGAATCATATTAGGAACTTCTATTATCAGTCATGCAGTCCATCTGCTCATTTTAACAATGGGGGGACTCAAGACAGGGGGGCCTCCGCTATTAGGTTTGAAAAATACATCCTATACGGATGCCCTGCCACAAGCCCTTATTTTAACAGCAATTGTGATTAACTTTGCCGTAACGGCTTTGTTTTTAGTGCTAAGTTATCGCGCGTATAAACTTGTGGGTACTGATGATGTGGGTCAAATGAGGGGTAATGCGGATGAATAATATTGTGATTTTGCCAATCATTATCCCATTAATAATGGGGATGATATTGGTAATATTCAGGAAAAACATTCAATTTCAGCGGTGGATGAGTCTTATTGCCATTGCAGCTGTTGGGAGTACATCAATTTATTTGATGACTCAAATTAAAGAGCATGGTATGCAAACGCTGCAATTGGGCGGCTGGCAAGCTCCTTTTGGAGTGAGCATGGTAGCGGACATGTTTGCTGTATTACTGCTTACTACAACAAGTTTTGTTGCCTTTTGTTGTTTAATATATGCGTTCAGTTCGATTGGAAAGGAGAGGGAATCCTACTATTTTTACCCGATGTTCTTGTTCCTTCTTACAGGTATTAATGGGTCATTTTTGACAGGGGATATATTCAACTTATTCGTCTGCTTTGAAGTGATGTTAATTTCTTCTTATGTCCTTTTATCTTTAGGAGGAACGAGGATACAACTTCGAGAGTCTATTAAATATGTTCTTGTGAATATCATTTCGTCTTTTCTCTTTTTGCTTGCCGTTGCTTATTTATATGCGATGACAGGCACGTTGAATTTAGCTCATCTATCTGTACGTATAGCAGAGGTTGGGCAAGATGGCTTGATGACTACCGTTGCTATTTTATTTTTAATCGTATTCAGCCTGAAGGCAGCGCTATTCTTGTTCTTTTGGCTGCCGGGTTCTTACAGTGCTCCCCCTACAGCGGTTGCAGCGGTTTTTGCAGCATTGCTCACAAAGGTCGGGATGTATGCGATCTTTCGAATGTTTACGCTCGTATTTTATCATGAACCTCAAGTTACCCATTTAATCATTGGGATACTAGGGGGATTAACGATGGTGCTTGGTGCATTTGGAGCAATCGCTTATTGGGATATTAAAAAAATATTAGCGTATAACGTAATTGTCGGAGTTGGGCTGATTATGTCTGGCTTGGCTGCTTTTACATCAACGGCGATTACTGGCTCCATATACTATCTTATCCATGACATCATTATTAAAGCCCTCATCTTTCTTCTAGGGGGGACGATGATTCATTTAACAGGTACAAGTAATTTGAAAGACATGAGCGGATTAATTCGCACACATCCCTATGTAGGCTGGATGTTCTTTATCGCTGCTCTATCACTAGCAGGTATACCGCCTTTGAGTGGTTTTATTGGTAAAGTATTGATTACAAAAGGCACGTTTGAAGCGAGCTATTTTTGGTTAGGCGGCATAGGTCTGTTAACAAGCTTGCTAGTTTTGTATTCGGTTATGAAGATTTTTATGAATGGTTTTTGGGGAGAAACGCTTTTGAGTGAGGATATGGAGAAGGGAACTACAAAAGGATTAATGTTCCCTATGGGATGTCTCCTTGCTGCTACTGTTGCATTAGGCTTTGGTGCAGAGGGAATTCATGAATATGTGAGTATGGCAGCAGAAGGCTTATTACGTCCTGAACTTTATATTGAAGCTGTATTAGGAGGAAATCCAATGCCTTAGAGTTCTACTTTATATGATATATGATTGAAAGGGGGGAGTTCATTGTCCATCCAAGTATTAATTAATTTATTTCTTGCTGCCCTGTGGATGTTTCTCCAAGATGAATTAAGCATATTGACTTTTTTCAGCGGCTATTTAATCGGATTAATTGTTTTATGGATTTTACGTCACTTTTTTGCTAAACCTTTTTATCTTAGCAGCCTTGTGGCTGTATTCAAATTGTTCCTTGTCTTTATTTACGAATTGATTACATCAAGTCTCCTTGTTATGCGGCAAGTGTTACGGCCAAAGATTGATATTACGCCCGGAATTATTACGCTAAAAACAGATTTAGAAGGAGAGTTGGAAATAACTTTACTTGCTCTGCTCTTAACATTGACTCCTGGTTCTGTCGTTTTGGAAGTATCTCAGGATGGGAAGGTCTTTTATATTCATGCGATGGACATTCCTGAATCAAGTGATGCAGTTTATCGATCACAACATAAATTCGAAAAGGCCATTAAGGGGGTAACACGCAAATGGTGGAATTAGTTTTAATGAGTTCGTTGTTTTTGTTAATCCTCTCTATTTTACTTACTCTTTATCGGGTTATTAAGGGACCTTCGATGCCCGATAGAGTGCAGGCATTGGATGCGATTGGTATCAATTTACTTGCTGGAGTAGCAATTTTTGCTGTCTTGCTTAGAACGTCAGCTTTTTTAGAAATCATTCTGTTAATCGGCATTCTCTCGTTTGTTGGAACGGTGGCCTTTGCTAGGTTTATTGAAAGAGGTGTGGTCATTGAACGTAAGCCTGCCGATTGAAGCGATAGCGGTTATTTTGATTTTTATCGGAACGGTGTTCGCTTTTTTAAGTGCAATTGGATTAATTCGATTACCCGATGTGTACACGCGTTCCCATGCAGCATCAAAAAGTGCGACGCTTGGTGTACTTTGTGTCTTATTTGGGACGTTGCTCTATTTCTGGATTACAGAGGGCATTTTTAGTGTCCGTTTACTTCTTGGAATCTTCTTCGTATTCCTAACGGCTCCTGTTGCAGCCCATGTGATTTGTCGCGCTGCTTATCGTTCTAATGTAGAATTGGCTGAAGAAAGTGTGCAAGATGATTTGAAAAAAGTGATGCAAGAAAAATAAAAAAATGAAGGGTTACTCTGTAATATTAAAGACAGGTGATTGTACATTAGATACTTAAAATCAACATTTGTCTATAATGTTGCACATTATATTATATATGGT
>NZ_JBALMU010000078.1:0-29792 GCF_036962285.1 Bacillus sp. JJ634 | reverse complement strand
AAATTAAAACTATAATTAAACTGGTAATTTTAGGAGTATCCTATCATAAAGAAAAGATAACTTTGTTTTCTTCTCTGAAAGACTTAAAAATAATTGCTTATTACGAGATTCTAAAGCTCGATCCAGCTGAAAAGATACATTAAAATAATCAAGCATACAATCAATAATGGTCATGACTTTATTAGAATGAATAGCTTCCTCTAGTTCCTTAATCCACATATAGTCTGTTATTTTTTTATTAACTCTTATTAAAACAAACCATCCAACTCCTACAACGTATTTTCCCTTGTTAGAAACTGTTAAAACATCCCCACATTGCAAAGTTTTTGAATGACTCACAAGATTCTCTTTTTTATAACCATACTCTAGACAATCTACCTTAATCCCATTTTCATCACGGACAATTAAATCCATCTTTTACACACCTTCCTAAACACCCCTAGAATAAAATTTCTATACATTCAACAAAATCTATTTTAAATAAGTTCTAATTTATTAATTGATAACCATTATTAATGATAATAATTATCGATTGATAACGCAATAATGAACAGATAATTATTTGTTTATTTATGTTTTCGGACTATCGATTATTTTAGTGACAATTATAAGCAAACCTATCCAATGATACCTAGCCCCTATGAAGTTCATGTTCCTCAGACCGGAAGTTTGCCGGTCGCTCCCTTCATATTCTTCGTCACCACGAACACCTTTGCGTTAAGCTAACCGTTACCTCTGTCTTCACAGTTCAGAACTTTCCCCCTAAAGATTTGGCGCACACCCCAAAATAGGCCAACCACAATGTGTGGTTGGCCTATTTGAATGCTTCTCTATTTACTTATAACAAAGACTAATGAACTTTATTAATTAGCACGCAATACTTTAGCAGGTACTTTCTTTTTACTGTATTTTTTTCCAACACCTAATTGCCCATAATCATTAGAACCCCATGACCATACTGTCCCATCTGCAGTTATCGCGACTGTATGCTCAGATCCTGCTTCTGCTTGAATCACTTTAGTCAGCGATACTTTTACCGGTACGGCTGAATTGGCGCCATCTGACCATATATCATAAATTGAAGTTTCGGTACCGATGCCCAGCTTTCCGTATGTGTTTTCTCCCCATGTATATAAGCTTCCATCGTTAGCAACTGCAAGTGTATGTCTATATCCGCCGTCAGCCTGTTTGATTTGACTCAAATAACCTTCACCATCTTGACCTAGAACTTTAGCTGGCTTATTTTGATAAGCAATTGTTTTAACAATCCCTAATTGGCTAGCATCATTAAAGCCCCACGACCAAACCGTCCCATCTGATTTCACAGCAAGACTATAATAAGTGCCTCCAGATACGGATTTCACTTTCGTTAATGATTTAACTTGATATGGTACTAAAACATTTTTCATTAAGCTAGATCCTGTTTTTCCATCTCCAATTTGATTCCGTTCATTATTCCCCCACATCCAAACCGTCCCATCCTTTTTTAAAGCTAAAGAAAAATTATATCCGGCCGCAATATCCTTTACATTTTTAAGGCCTTTTACCTGAACAGGAGTATATTGATTCTTTGTATTCCCATTCCCTAATTGTCCTGTTTGGTTTTTACCAAAACTCCATACTGTTCCATTCTTTTTAAGCACAAGTGTATGACTGTCACCTGCTGCAACAGCTGTCCCAGCTATTCCTTTAATTGGTTTTACTGTTTTACTTTTTACACTTACCTTAATTTTTATCGTTATTCCTTCATATTCTGCTGAAATCGTTGTTTGCCCAGCAGAAACTCCTTTTATTTTTCCTTTTGTCACACTCGCAATGGAGGTTTTTTCTGACTTCCATTTAGCAGTATTTGTAACTGTTTTCTTACTATTATTAGAGTATTTTGCTGTAAGTGAAACAGATTTTGATTGACCGACATCCATGGATACAAAGGATTGTGAGGAGATTAAGTCGACCACATTTACCTCTTCCTCTTCATCAGGCAGTGTCGGATCTTCATCCGGTAATGTATCTGTTTGAACGACAAAGGTAAAATTAACTTTTGAAGATGAAGCTTGATCAATATGCACTTTCGCAAAATCCCCGCTATCCAATTGAATCAAATATGTACTGCCTGATTTTACTTTTAAGCTTGTCAACGGGTAGCCTAATCCATCTGTTGGAAATGACACATCCGCTATATTTAACGGTTCATCTAAAGATTGTTTAGGCAGTTCAGCAATCTTTCTCGCTCCTATATCTCCATACTGATTAATGACAAAGTCGGCGATTGTTTTATCAGTTGTTATACGACCTGAATCTAAATCAAACCCTCCATTTTTTAATACATCCCCACTCCATTCTAATGTATAGGGAAGTAGAGATTCATACACTTCCTGTGTTTCTTCAGACCAATAAGTAAGATTTTCGGCAGCTTGAACCTTTAATGACGGAAGTAACATGTGAAAAGCAAACATACAAATAATAAAAACTAGCAAACTCTTTTTCTTCAAATACAATCCCTCCTTATAAGTAGAGCCAAAAGACTATATATGATACTTTTGGCACTTTCCAATTAAACATATATCAATTTTTTGAAGATTTTACCATGATATTCGTCGTTAGTCATTACGCAAAAAAAGATTAAAATTGGCTACACAAACTAATATTTAACAAAAATTAACTCCCCCTTTACACTCTCTTAAATCTCTCCCCTTATACTGAACATAACAACCTAGAGGAGGGCATACAGCTTGTCAATACTTCATAGAGTATCATTTGGGTTCTTGCTGTTATTCTTCATTTTAGGAACGACCGATGGTTCAATAGCTTCATTCCATCCGCCTATAGCCAATGACCACACACACATTCAATTATTAGGATTGAATGATTTTCATGGTCAGCTGGACAAATACCAAGATCTATCAGGAAATAAAGTAGGAGGCGCTGAATATTTAGCTGCCTATTTAAAAAAGTACAAACAAGAAAACGAACATACCCTCCTTGTTCATTCCGGTGATATGGTCGGCGGAAGCCCTCCTATCTCCTCTTTACATCAAAATGAACCAACGATTGAATATCTAAACCTTCTAAACATTGATGTCGGAACACCTGGAAATCATGAATTTGATGAAGGGGTTCATGAAATGCAGCGGCTGATTAATGGAGAGACAGGCGCTTTCTCAGGTTCAACTACCTCTTATTGTTCCGCTAATATAATCAATAAAAAAACGGGGAATCTATTATTTCCTCCATATATAATCAAACAAATCAATGGAATAAATATTGGTTTTATTGGTGTAGTGACAACCGAAACGACGAAGTTTCTACTCCCAGAATACAAAGAAGAAATCGAAGTGATTGATGAAGTTCAAGCTATCAATCAAACAGCGGAAGTATTAAAGAAAAAAGGAATAACCTCCATTGTAGTGCTCGCTCATATCTCCGCTAAATCTGGTAAGACAGGAGGAAACCCTCATGAAGATTTAGCGAAGATGGCTCCACAAATGGATGATGAAGTCGATGTAATATTCGGCGGTCATAATCATGCATATGCAAATACAATCGTAGACAATAAACTAATCGTTCAAGCTTACTCTTATGGAAAAGCTTTTTCAGAAGTAAAACTCACCATTAATCGTCACACAAAAGAGATTATTCACAAAGAAGCAACGATTATCCCCACTGTTCATCATAAAATCAATCCTGATCAAGAAACACTCACACTTTTAAACAAATATAAAAAACGTATAGCCCCTTATATGAATAAAATAATAGGTAAAGCACCAAAAGAAATAACGAGGAAACAAAACGGCAACGGTGAATCTCCTTTAGCAAAAATAATCGCAGAATCTGGGCGTAACATATCTGGGACCGATATTGCTTTTTATCACCACGGCGGAATTCGAGCAAGCTTAAACGAAGGAATTATTACGAAAGAAGACCTTTATACGGCCTTACCTTTTCATCATCGCTTCGTGAAGATTACCTTAACTGGAGAACAAATAAAAGCAGCTTTAGAACAACAGTGGACTAAAGCTGAGGAGAATAGATTGCAAGCTGTAGGATTAACGTATACTTGGAATAATACTGCCCCTGTCGGCAGCCGTATTATCACATTAAAAGACATTCATGGTAAGGAAATTCAATCCAAAAAGGCATATACGATTGCTATTAGCAATTATCTAGCTTCAGGTGGAGATGGCTTCACCGCCTTTACAAAAGGAAAACTAGTCGAAGATGGCCCATTAGCTGTAGATGCACTTGCGAGTTATTTACAACAGAGGTACCCTGCTGAAGTAGCTAAATACTAAAAGAAAAAATAGATGGTTTATAAATTAGCACCTCCAAAGAATGATTCCCAAAGAAACCTATAAGTTAGAGCAAGCACCTCTCAAGGTACCCGCTCTAACTTCTTTTCATTTCAATAGTAACTTATCCACAAACTTATACACATTTTACCCACAGTTCATTTTGTCACTGTGACTCATCATCTTTTTTCCATGGCGGGTCAGCGTATTGATGAAAGGCCTGGTTCAATTTATATATCCCCCATGGAATGAGCGAAGATAATATAGCAAGTATAAAAGTGGGAATTCTATCCTCTATCCAGTGCCACATAAGCATTCAACTCCTCTCTATTTTATCATTTTAATGGACGCTCCAACTTGCCTTACTTCAACGTTTACTTGAACGTCAATCACACTTTTTGAAAAATAATTCCCCCCCTTATCCCATTCTTTATTTACTTGTTTCCATGTCTTATAATGTTCTTGCTTTAAATAAGCTCCTAATTCAAAGACATCAGCCTTGTACTTTTTTTGGACCTTATCAATAACACGATTAGTGATACGTTCTATTTCCTTAGCGGTTTTTTCTTCGATTTCAGATAATACCGATCGATTTTCTAAAGCTAAATCCCCGTACAATTCCCCCACATTGCCGTCTACGTTAATTTTCACCGTAAATTTAATTTGATCTTTGTTAGAAACATCAGCCGCGATTTTACTTTCAGCACCTTTAATTTCAAAAGCAACAAGTTGGCCATCCATCAAAAATTCAAGTACGGCGCTCTCAACCTTTTCTGTAATAAGATTAAGTCCTAGTGTTTCACTTTCATTAAGAGTGCCAATCATTTTTTGACCTTGAGAGTTAAATATAGCAGCTCCTAAAAGAGCCCCTTTATTGTTCTTAACAACAATTCTCGGTATAATAAAACTATTTCCCTTTAATAAGTAACTATGAACATCGCCAATATTTATAGGTGGTAGAGAAGTACTATGTTTTACTACATTTTCACTTAGTGATTCAATAAATAAAACCGGCATTTTTTCATGCTGCGGACTAATTTCCAAAGTCTTTCTCGCTTCCCCCTCGCTCACCATCACTTTTGCTACTCTTCTCATTTCATGATCACGCACAAAAAAATCCATAACATCCTTAAGATGTCCTTTTCTTGAAAGTTCCTCTGACAGAACAATGAGATTAATATGCTCCAGATATGGCTTACGACTGGTCTCAGTGGCCATCCTTCTAGTAATTTGATGAATGGTTGTTCCTTCTGATGTAAGATTTAAAAATGGTTTTCCTTCTGATGCCCCTCCGCCCGATTGACCGCCTCCGCCTCCAATAAAATTTCCTGGCACAACAAATTGATAGGTTAACTTATACTTTTCACCCCGCTCTTTCTCGGACATCTCCCCGACAGAATCATCCGTTTGATCCTCAACCATATCAACGGCTGCACCAATTACAAACCCTCTTTCTTCGATTTCATTTTGATCCCAACACCCCGTCACCAAAAAGAGTAAACAAAAAATCCATATACTTCTATATAACTTATCCATTCCCCTTTACCCCACGCATCATAGCAATCACAAGTAGAAGCAACGGCATGAACATGCTAAACCCAATCCCTAGGTAGCCAATCCATTCTCCAAATATAGAAGTCTCAGCAAAATTTTGCGGTGACATGGCGATAATATAAATAAGTGGAGAAAGAATAAAAATAAACGTCATTCGTTTTATCTTTTTAAAAATAGAACCAAAGGCTAATAAGGTTACATCAAAGGCCATCGATGCCGTACTAAAAAGAGTGACAACCCAAATTGTGAAAAAGACTGATTCAAATCTCTCAAAGAATCCTCCTGGTATTTCCACACGTTTAGCTAGCTCTGCTGTTGGATAAAGTGTATTTTCCGCAACCTCGGTACCAAAAACTCCAACAACAAACACAAATACGAGTAAATATAAAAATAACGGAATGGACATGCCCATTATAGTGAATTTAATCGTATTCTTAGGTTCATTTATAAAGGCGTTGTAAAATAATAAAATTTCAAAGCCTAAAAAGGAAAATAGCGTTTCTTTTGAACCTCGTAGAATTTCACTCCAACCAGTGTGAAAGAAGGGCTTTGTGGTTTTAAATTCAAAAAAGCCTACATTCATTACAATTAAAAGCAAAATAATAAATAATATGATAGGCAGAAACAAAAGATTAAGACGAAGTATAGCTGTACTTGGTCCAGAAACGGCATAAATAGTAACTAAGAAAAATACAAAACAGATAACCTCTACAGGTGTCCGATCAAACAAATATAATTTTGATATATCTGCAACAATCCTCATCTCATAACAAACAAAAAGCATCGTGTATGAAGCAAATAAAAACGTTAAAATGGTTGCTATCGGTTTATTAATGATTAAACTTGTGAACTCATGAAGATTCTTTTTAGGAAATCGGCTTATCAACTTGGCTAATACCCATGCAAAAAAAATAACACTCAATCCCCCAAGGCTGATTGAAATCCACCCATCTATTGAATGCGTAGCATTTGCGACTGTACGCGGGAGAGTAAGAATCCCAAATCCAATGACCATATTGGCAACACCCGCTAGAACTTCTCTTCTACCTACCTCGCTGTCACCATATTCAAAGGACTTCATGAACTCTCATCTCCTTTACCTATTCTTGTTTCATCAACCGTCTGCATATATTGCGGTCTTTTGGATATCGCGGTTATCGGGGCACGAATGACCACATCTTTCCAATCCCTATAAAACATTGGTGCAAATGGTGTGGAATAAGGAATCCCAAAGCTTTTTAGTCTAGTAATATGAATGTTAATCATAATGTAAGTGAGAATAATTCCGTATAACCCAAAAATTCCGGCTGCGAGCATCGTACCAAACCTTAAAATTCGAAAGGCAATCCCTGCACCGTATGAAGGAATCGCAAAGGAAGAAATAGCTGTAACCGCTACAGCCACAATCATAACCGGACTCACTATTCCAGCTTGTACAGCTGCTTCCCCGATGACTAACCCGCCGACAATACCAATCGTTTGCCCAATCGGTTTGGGCAATCGAATCCCGGCCTCACGGAGTAACTCTAATGTAGCCTCCATCATCAGCGCTTCAATGATTGCCGGAAAGGGCACTCCCTCTCTCGCCCCAGCAATCGAAAAAGCTAACTTTGAAGGGATCATCCCTTGGTGAAACGATACAAGCGCAATATAAAGAGCCGGTAAAAACACGGCAAAAAAAGCTGCTACATATCTCAACATTCGAAGCAACGATCCAATAATCCAACGCTCATAATAGTCTTCCTGTGATTGAAAGAGGGAAACAAATGTAGTCGGTGCAATTAACACAAAAGGTGTGCCATCTAAAAGAATAGCAACTTTTCCTTGTAAGATTGCGCTTGTTACCCTATCCGGCCTTTCAGTATGCAACACCTGTGGAAAGGGTGACAAGGAACTATCCTCAATCCATTGTTCAATGGTCCCGCTTTCTGCAACCTCATCAATATCTATTGTCTTCAACCTTCTTTTAACCTCTGCTACTATATCTGGATGAACAATTCCTTCAACATAACAAACAACAAGGTCTCTTTTGGATCGCCGTCCCACCTTACTTGATTCAAGCCGTAGATTAGGATCCCTTACCTGTCTACGAACAAGCATGGTATTCGTACGAATATTCTCAGTAAACCCTTCCCTCGGCCCCCTTACCAATGATTCCGTTTGAGGTTCGTCAATTCCGCGACTATCCCATCCCTTGCTTCCAACTAGTAATACTTTATCTATTCCATTGATAAATAAAGCTGTATCACCAGACAAAATAGCAAGTAGCACGTCATCCAATATATCTGCTATTTTAAGTTCATAAGTGGATAAAACCTCATTCTCCAATTTCTTCATTATTTCATCGTCAGAAGCCGGCACTTCCTTTTTGGCAGTCTGCATACCCAATTGAATATTCTTAATCAATTGGTCATTTATCATATCCTTATCTACTAATCCATCTATACAAACGATCGCGCACTTTTTTTCACTATCCCCTATTGTAAAAATTCTTTGGATAAGATCAGATGGTGCATTCAATATCCTTTTTATATTGTCGAGATTAGCGTGGATATCTATATAAATAGTACTAGGTATATCACTTTGCTTATCTTCAACATTTTGTTTTTGATATTTCACTCGCTTATTGAATACATGCCTTAACATTTTACATACCTCCAGAAAACGCAAAAGAAAACCCATTAAGAAACAAATTCTTCTAGTAGCTACTATTTTTACCGAAATAAATAATGTTATGTACACCTTCGCTCTTTGCACTGATCGGATTTAAAAATGGGGATATAGAGTACATAATTGTTTTTTACGTTATGAACACCGTTACCAAAACTCGATTCCAACCATAATCTAATGATGAATCTATTTTTAATAGGAGTGATAGAATGTTTGATTATTCAGTGATTCAATTTATACAAACCCATGCTCATCAGCTGGACAAGCCACTTCAAATAGAGATTCTGAATCTTTATAAACGTTTTAAACAAGCCCCCAAATCTATACAGCATCGACTAGGACCTGTATTCATGCATGCTGTGAAATTATCTGTCATTGTGGAATTTGACGATATTGAATGTCAAAAACAAAGTGTACAGCAGTTACAGCACTCCTTAACAACACATGCTCATTGCCAATTCAAAAATCAATTTTCTTCTGTACCTTGTTGTAGTGTAGACGTCACCGTTGCCGTTTTAGCAGATCTATGTAAAAGCGATTCGACGATTCGAAAAGTTTATTTAAACAGACAAGTACAAGCACTCCTCGATTATGCCATTCCTTCCGTTCAAGCAGATCATGTTGTCCGAAATAATAAACAACTAACCGGGCAAGGAATCACAATCGCTATTATTGATACGGGAGTCTATCCACATTCAGACCTTGAGGGAAGAATCGTTCATTTTGTAGACTTTATCAATCGACGATCCGCTCCTTATGATGATAATGGCCATGGGACACATTGCGCTGGTGCGGCTGCTGGAAACGGAGCTGCTTCAGGCAGAAAGTATAAAGGAGCAGCTCCAAAAGCTAATATTATTGGTGTTAAAGTACTAGATCGTTTAGGGGCAGGTTCACTTGAAACGGTCATGCAAGGGGTTGAATGGTGTATAGAATACAATCGTAATCATCCAAACAACCCAATCCACGTTATCAGCTTATCTTTAGGAAGTCCTCCCCAGCGATTTAAAGAGGAAAATGCTGACCCAATGGTACAAGTAGTGGAAAAGGCTTGGCAAAGCGGCATCGTTGTATGTGTAGCAGCAGGTAACTCCGGCCCTAGGGACAGAACCATTGCAAGCCCAGGAATTAGCAATGAAGTCATTACAGTAGGTGCTCTTGATGATCGAAATACGCAGATACAGCAAGATGATGTTGCTGCTGATTTTTCTAGTAGAGGACCAACCCTTTACGGTGAAACAAAGCCAGATCTATTAGCTCCAGGAGTCAACATCATCTCCCTTCGTTCCCCAAATTCCTATTTAGATAAATTACGAAGCTCACGTCGAGTCCAATCCAACTATTTCTCCCTTTCCGGTACGTCCATGGCCACGCCCATTTGTGCAGGGATTGTTGCCTTAATGCTTGAACATCATCCACATCTAACGCCCAATGAAGTCAAAGAAAGGTTAAAAAAAGGGACCGTTCAATGGAAAGATACCAACTCCAATCTTTATGGCGCAGGTTATATAAATGCCGAAAATTCCATTTAAAGAAAATTTAATAACTATATCAAAATGATACGCCCTAGAATAAAGCCTAAATAAAAAATCAGTACCTCTCCATAATGAGGTACTGATTTTTTTGATTAGGTTCCTCCCTTAATTCTGCAAGCCATCCAATGCTTGATTTAAGTCTTCCCAAAGATCTTCCCAGTTCTCCAGGCCGACCGAAAGGCGAATAAGCTGATCAGTAATTCCCATTGCCTCTCGCTTTTCTGAAGGCACACTGGAATGCGTCATCGTAGCTGGGTGCTGAATCAGTGTTTCAGCATCCCCAAGGCTGACGGCAATCTTAATGAGCTTTAGAGCATTTAATAGCTTTTGGGCATCCTTCTTTGTTCCTTTGATTTCAAATGAAATAATCCCTCCACCTTGCCTCATCTGCTTCTTCATAATCTCGTAATCCGGATGCTCTCGATCACCCGGATAGAAAACCTGTGCTACACTTGGGTGTTGCTTCAATTTATCAAATAGCTGCGCCGCATTTTCCGAATGACGGTCCATTCTAACGGGAAGTGTCTTTAGGCCTCGCAGCAGCAGCCAAGCATCGAAAGGCGAGATAATTCCACCAATATCTTTTTGAGTTGTCCTCGTTACTTTGTTAATGAATTCCTTTGAGCCAACAACAAGCCCAGCAACTACATCACCGTGCCCACAAATATACTTTGTCGCACTGTGTAAAACAACATCACAGTCTAAGACAAGCGGCTGCTGAAGGTAAGGAGATGAGAACGTATTGTCCACGACAACGGCAATCCCATATTTCTTCGCCACTTTAACAACCATCGCAAGATCTATCATTTTCATTGTCGGATTAATCGGTGTTTCCACATAGATGCAGACAGTTTCCGGCCGAATGACTGCCTCTATCTGTTCCTCCGTTCGCATTTCAGAGAAATTATGCGTAATATTATATTTTTCCTCCATCAAATGTAAAAGGCCAAATGTACAGCCATACAAGCCTTGCGAGCAGATAATATGATCATTTGCTTTCGTGAGTGCAAGCAACACAGCAGACACAGCAGCCATTCCCGAGCCAAATGCAAGGCCTGCTTCGCCTCGCTCAAGCATGGCAATTCGATCTTCGAGTATTTTAACAGTTGGGTTGCCGAGCCTGGAATAGATATATCCCTCTTCCTCACCAGAAAACCGTCGCTCTCCTTGTTCAGCATGATCAAAAACAAATGTCGATGTTTGAAAAATCGGCCCAGCCAGACTCCCCATATACTGCTTCGGATCGTACCCCTCATGAATCACTGCAGTTTCAATATGCTTATAAAACTTATCCATTGCTCCCCCTCCTCTGCCTACTTCTATATATATGTTGAAATAACCAAAAGGAGAAATTCCCATAAGAGGTAGTTATACACAAAGTAGTCCACATTTTATCCACATATAATTATGTCACTGTGACTCAAAAAAAAAGGATTAGATTCTTGCTTTTATCCAAACTAAATATAGGAGTGTGCCAGCATGCCTAACTGATTTAGTACAACTACATTTATATTGTGAGGTACCTATTTATGAAATTTGCATGGCTTACAGCAATCTTACTATTCATTCAACCAGCGCATCCTTCAAACGATTTATTAATCACCCATCAAGGACAAACAATCGCTCATATCTCCCGCTCAGATTTTACGATTGCTTTACCGGATACGCCAATGGTGGACAGAGATAAATACAACCAACTGATTGAGGAAATAGACAAACAAGTATATAAAGCGCCTGTAGACGCTGGAATTGATAATGCAGGCAACATTATCCCTGGGCAAACAGGTTATAAATTATACAAGAAAATATTTGAGGAGCAATTTTATACCTCTTTTTTCGGCAGTGGAACAGCCAACATAGAAGTGCCCTTGCTCCCTATTCATCCAAGAGTAGACAGCGAGTTGCTTGCTCACATTCGCGTACAAAAAATTGGGCAATATGTGACTTACTTTAATAGTGCGAATAAAAACCGCACACAAAATATCTCACTGGCTGCAGAAGCTATTAATAATCATGTCGTTTTTCCTGGAGAAATCTTTTCATTTAACAAAGTCGTTGGCAGGAGAACCGCAGAAAGAGGCTATTTACCAGCTCGCATTATCGTAAAAGGAGAGTTTTCAGAAGGGATTGGGGGAGGGATTTGTCAAGTATCCTCCACTCTGTTTAATGCTATTGATCGCACCGGAATGGAGATTATGGAGCGTTATTCTCACAGTAGACGTGTTCCTTATGTTCCACCTGGTCGCGATGCTACAGTCAGTTGGTATGGTCCTGATTTTAGCTTTAAAAATAATTATAACCAGCCGATTTTAATCCGAGCTATAAGATACGGAGGCCAAGTGATTATTACGATTTATTCCTCAGATGACATTGATTATAAGGCAAGGAACATTCCTCAAGCTTCCTATCAATTATCTAAAGAAGTAAGCTGTTCGAGTGTTAATACTTGTGAATAGCTATCGTAAGAAGCAGCTTTGGCTGATAGGCCATTCAAAGATGACTAGATTGGGCAAGAGAAGTTATCCATAAGCTTCCCCTTGCCCAAAAGTACTAATTTTCTACCCACAGACTTATACACATTTTACCCACAATTATTTATGTCACTGTGACCTTTCAGTAAAAAAATCATTCAACGCTAGCTGTAGAGTGCCTTTGAATTTTGCTTGATGATTTATGCTGATGCCTAAATCTGTGAAGCTCCTCACAATTTCAGCCCGCATTCCTGTTATGATGAGTTTACAGCCCATCATGGATATACCATCAATGATTTTTATAAAATTGTTCGTTATTTCTTGTTCCATAGGAGTAATACCTGAGAGGTCGATAATTAATGTTTCTATATGATGAGTTTCGATTTCAGTGAGGACTTTATCTTGAATAGTGGAAATCCTTAAATAATCAATCATACCAATTAACGGTAAAATGCATATCTTATCATTAATAGGAATAATAGGAACAGAAAGATTCTCTACTAGATTTCGTTGCTTATCTAGTAATTCATCTTTGTACTTAGAGTAACTGATAAAAAAGTAAGTAAAAAATAAATCAATCGATTTATTTATACTTTTTTCCAACATAAAAAATGTTGCCCGATTCACTTCCGTTTTGTTCAGTAAATCAAAATGATATAAGAAATCCCATAAAGTTCGCCGGATTGCCTGAATCCACTCTAACTTGAAGGCAAGTGTTAATGAATATTTGGCCCATGCTACTCCTTCTTGCTTAGCAAAGGAAATTAATTCATGTTCTCGTTCTTCTACAACAAATAATACAAGCTTATGCGCATTATTTAGAAGGTTTATATTTCCAACACGATGTATTTCTTCAACTTTTCCTTTTACATTAATGGCTTCTTCTAATAATCTCTCTTCAAAGACTTTTCGATTTTCAGAAAAGAAGTTTTTAATACAATAATTTTCTTCAAATTTTAAATTCAAATTTTTAACTCCTTGGTTACATTTTTTATTAAGTTGAGGAATCTTAATTGTAAATGTTGTCCCTTGATTTTCTTCACTATCAACGACGATTCTCCCGCCATGTTGATAAATAACAGAAAACACTTGAGTCAGCCCCAAACCAGTACCTAAATCCTTGGTTGTAAAAAAAGGAGTTCCAAGTAAGTCTAGTTTATCTTTCGAAATTCCAATCCCTGTATCTTGAATGGTAACGATTACCTCATTATTCACTGATTCATGCGTAATCATTAATGTTCCTTCTCCATCCATTGATTCAAATGCATTTTTAATAAGATTGAAAAATGCCTTTTTAAATTGATTTTTCTTTCCAACAATCGTAACATCATTATTTTTAAAATCTGTAATGATTGTAACATCGTACATTTTATCTTGAAATAAATTTAGAATAGATTCTAGTTCTACTGATAAATGAATGGTTTGATACTCTTCAAATTCCAAATCAGGCTTAGAAACTTGAAGCAGATTATTTAATGTTGTTAAGGCGTTATCTAATTCCGAGTGAGCAATATCTATATACTGGTTACTGCTTTCTTGCTGCAGCAATTGTAAAAAACCTTTTACTGCCGTTAATGGATTCTTAACCTCATGAGCAATTCCTGCTGCAATCTTACCCACTGATGCCAACTGCCTTAAATGAGCATCGCTCTCCGACTTCATTGATGTAACCTGGTCCGGTTTCATTTTCATTATTACTCCCTTCTATTCACAAGCAAGTTAGTAGAACAAAGATTCTAAATATTGTAAAAATTTAACTATAAACATATACTACCAAAAACTATAGTAAAAACAAATGATTAGCCGCGTTTTTAGAAACAATTATGAAAAAGCACCCCTTAAATTAAAAAAGTGCTTAGCATTTCACTCATGTCGGAGGTACAACCTTTATGGATAATTTCTTGTACTGTAAAGACTCAAAAAGGTTTACTATATCAAAAAAAGAGACAGGAATCATTCCCTGTCTCTCATACATCTACATCTTTATTACTCGTGGAAATTGGTACCATCTGTCGTTGCTTTAATGATGCCTGCGCGAATAACAAAGTCACCGAAGTGCTCTCCTTCTTGACGCTCTTTCGCGTAGCGAGGAAGCAGCACGCGTAGTTCATTTAAAATTTCTTCTTCACCGATGTTTTCGCGATGCATTTTACTTAAACGGCTGCCATCAAAAGCTGCACCAAGATACATATTGTATTTGCCTGGTGCTTTACCGATAAAGCCGATTTCACCTAGCGCATGACGTGCACACCCGTTCGGGCATCCTGTCATACGGATCGTGATTTCTTCATCGCGAAGACCATTTTCATCCACGATTTCTTCAATCTTATCAATCAATCTTGGTAAATAGCGTTCCGCTTCCGCCATCGCTAAACCACATGTTGGTAAAGCCACGCAAGCTATGGAGCTGCGGCGTAATGCTGAATATTGTTTTCCGTCTGTTAATCCGTATTTTTCAACCAATTCGTTGATTTGTTTCTTTTTCTGACTTGATACATTTCCAATGATTAAGTTTTGATTACTTGTTAAACGGAAATCCCCTTTATGAATCTTAGCAATTTCACGTAAACCAGTTTTTAGCTTGTAATCATCAAAATCGGCAATACGGCCACCTTCAATGAACAATGTTAAATGCCATTTTCCTTGGATACCCTTCACCCAGCCATAACGATCGCCATTACTTTCAAAATGATAGGGTTTCGCTTCATCCAAGCTCCAGCCAAGGCGGTGCTCTAGCTCATCCTTAACTGTTTGTAGACCAAGGCGGTCCACTGTATACTTGAAACGAGCATTTTTACGGACAGAACGGTTTCCGTAATCACGCTGAATCGTAATCACTTTTTCTGCTACATCATAAAGTTGATTTGGCTTACAGAAACCAATTACTTTAGAAAGCTGTGGATATGTTGCTTTATCACCATGAGTCATACCCATACCGCCGCCAATCGCTACGTTAAACCCGACAAGCTTGCCGTCTTCAACAATAGCAATGAAGCCAAGATCCTGTGAAAAGACATCTATGTCATTGGATGGAGGAACGGCAATCCCGATTTTAAACTTTCTCGGCAAGTAAAGCGGTCCGTACATTGGCTCGACTTCTTCTACTTCCGGTGTGCCAGCTACTTTTTCTTCATCAAGCCAAATTTCATGATAAGCTCTTGTGCGTGGCAATAAATCATCACTCAATTTTTTAGACCATTCATATACTTCTGCATGGACTTCAGATTGATATGGATTTGAAGCACACATCACGTTTCGGTTCACATCGCCGCATGCTGCAATCGTGTCTAAAAGAGCCGCATTGATTTCCTGGATTGTTTTCTTCATATTCCATTTTAAAATTCCATGCATTTGAAATGTTTCTCGTGTAGTCAATTTCAACGTGCCGTTACCGTATTTATCAGCAAGCTCATCCATAACAAGCCATTGATCCGGTGTAGACACACCACCTGCCATACGAACACGCAGCATGAATTGATACGCTGGTTCAAGTTTTTGCTTTTGACGCTCATTACGAAGATCACGATCATCCTGTAAGTAACTGCCATGATGTTTCATCAAGCGGTTATCGTCTTCAGGAATTCCCGCACTAAGTCGATCCAACATTTGTTCTTTCAGCGTACCGCGCAAATAGTCACTTCTCTCTTTAATGCCTTCTACATCACTTGGCGGTCCCTCGGGTGCTTTTAAAATTTGATTCACCATCTAGAAAAAACTCCTTTCAATAAACAATCAGTATACATCGCGTTGATAACGTTTTTGTTGCTGCATATCCGTTAAATATTGTACAGCTTCTTCACGGCTCATGCCGCCTTCTTTTTCAATAATCTCAAGTAAAGTGTTATGGACATCATGTGCCATGTTTTTCTCATCTCCGCAAATGTAAACAGCTGCTCCTTCTTGAAGCCATTCAAACAATTCTTTACTATGTTCAAGCAGGCGGTGCTGTACATACACTTTTTCATCCGTATCACGCGAAAATGCGACATCCATTTTTGTCAGTACACCATCTTGCAACCATTTTTGCCATTCTGTTTGGTAAAGGAAATCTGTTACGAAGTGCTGGTCTCCAAAGAACATCCATGATTTCCCTTCAGCACCAGTTTCCTCACGCTCCTGCATAAAAGATCTAAACGGTGCAACACCTGTTCCTGGTCCAATCATAATAACTGGCGTATCTGGATTAGCTGGTAGCTTAAAGTTTTGATTATGCTGAATATAGATTGGCAGAGTATCCCCTGGCTGCAAACGTTCCGCACATAAAATCGAGCAAACACCATTTCGTTCACGTCCATGTGCCTCGTAACGAACAGCACCAATCGTTAAGTGCACTTCATCTGGATTCGCAGCTAAGCTGCTCGAAATGGAATACAGACGAGCTGGAATTTTTCGAAGAATCGAGATAAATTTCTGTGCAGGTATACCTGATAGATTAAAATCACGAACAACATCAAGTAAATCGCGTCCTTCAAGATACGCTTTTACTTTTTCTTCATTTCCTGGTGATACAAGCTCATGTAAATCTTCATCTGCTGAAATCTCGGCTACCTGCCCAAGAAGCGGTTTTGTTAAAACAGTAATTTCAAAGTAAGAAGTAAGTGCATCTTTAAGCGAACGGACCTCTCCCTGTTTATTAACCGTTACCTTTTCTTCCGAATCCCACTTCATTTCCCCAAGAAGTGCTTCTACAAGAGCCGGATCATTTTCCGGATACACACCAAGAGTATCTCCCGGTTCAAATGTCAGTCCAGATCCTTCAAGTGATAATTCAAGGTGGCGTGTTTCTTTATTCGAGCCACGGCCATTTAAATTGATATTTTCAAGTACTTCCGCTTTGAACGGATTTGTTCGAGAGTAGACCGATTCACCTGTTGGAGATGCTGCTGCCTGAACAGGAGCAGCACTTCCGCCCTGCGCTTCACTTAGGCTGACCAAAACTCCTTCAAGCCATTCCGCTGCCGGCTCATCATAGTCAAGATCGCAATCAAAACGTGGGTAAAGTCGTGTACCACCAAGCTCTGCTAAGCGTTGATCAAAATCTTTTCCTGTTTGACAAAATAATTCATAAGAACTATCTCCAAGAGCCAAAACAGAAAAGTTAAGATTGTCGAGCTTTGGCGCACGTTTACTATATAAAAATTCATGGAACGATATCGCGTTATCCGGCGGTTCTCCTTCTCCATGTGTACTTGCGACAATAAGAAGATTTTGAATTTTCTTCAAATTATTCGGCTTAAAATCACTCATCGCTGAGACAGTTACTTGGAAGCCGCTCTCCGTAAGTGTCTTGCCCGCATTTTTCGCAAGTCCCTGCGCGTTTCCACTTTGTGAGCCATAAAGAATGGTCACTTCTTTAGAAATTGCCGGAGCGGCACTTTGAGCTTTGGCCTCTTCTACCGGTGCTCCAGCTGTTCCTGGAACGGAAGCAGCCATATAACCGCTCAACCAATTTTTTTGTGTTTCTGTCAAAGTTGGCAGAAGACGGTTAAGGAGCTCCGCCTGCTCCTGATTAAACGGACTGTTCATTACCTGAATTTGCAACGATATCCACCTCACAAAAGAATATATGCTTTTTAGTATGTTGTTTACTGACTAGTTTTAACAAAATTCAACATTAACCTTCTAGTAAAAAATACTTACTATCATTTCCTTAATATACCAACATAATCTTTATAGGTTAAGTCGGTTTTTATGTTATATAACCCATTATAGCATTCTTATATAACGTTTCCTAATTAATTTTTTCTTTCAATTGCCCTCCCAGCTAGAACGCTTCCTAAAAAAATCCTAATTGAAGTTTACAGCAAGATAAGGGATTAGTAAAATATATATAAATTATTGCAACTATTAAGATTATTAATAATAAGGTGGGTTTCTTGTGTATTATGATGCATTAAAAACATTTGTAACTCTTGTAGAAGTTAAAAATTTCACCAAAACAGCTGAAACCCTTCGCATGTCGCAACCAAGTGTCAGCTTACACATTAAAAATCTTGAAAAAGAATTTCAAACTAAATTATTTCTACGTTCTCCAAAGTTGTTAAAAATCACTCCAACTGGTGAAATTTTATACGACCGTGCCAAGCAAATCATCACAATTTACGAGCAAACTAAACAAGACATTCTTGAACAGCATAACTCCATCAAAGGAGAATTAAAAATAGGGGCCAGTTTTACAATCGGTGAATATATATTGCCTTCCTTACTCTTTGACCTTCAAAAAAATTATCCTGAGCTTGAACTTCATGTTGTTATTGGAAATACAAGAGAAATCATTCAATCTGTTCGCTTGTATCAAGTAGATATTGGTTTGATTGAAGGCCAAACGAATGAAAAGGAGCTTTCCGTACACGCTTTTATGCAAGATGAGCTCTTTATTGTTTCCTCCAACAACCATAAGCTTGCTTGTAAAGACGAAGTTACAGTAGCTGATCTTCAAGATCAAGCATGGATAACAAGAGAAGTTGGATCAGGGACACGTGAATATCTGAACCACGTCATTCGTTCAAATGGTTTGAAAGTTAAATCACTCCTTACAATAAGCAGCAATCAGGGAATTAAAGAAACGCTTATGAATGGCATGGGCCTCTCTCTCTTATCCCATAGTGTCATTGAAAAAGACGTACAGCATAGGAATCTCTCCATTATTCAATTGAAAAATCAATCCTTTACTAGAACGCTTTCCTATGTGTATTCTCCTATCATACAAGATAAAAAAAATGTTAGATTATTTATCAATGCTTTAAATAACAAATGGCCTTATAAAGCCCAATCAACCAAATAAAGTGAAACGATATTGTTGATGAACTCATTTAATAACACCTTATGAAAAGAAGCTAATGAACAGCCTGTATGCAGCGGTTCATTAGCTTCTTTTCTCTCTAAATGAAGTACCCTTCATGGGATTTTTCGTTCAAAAAATCTGTAACTCTCCCCCTTGTCATTACATTCCAGCAAACATGCCGCTGATAACCGCCATTCCAATTTGGAAAAGAAAAAACACAATCGCAACAGTCCAAGAAAGCCCTTTAGACAAACGCGCTACCTTGTTCAAACCAATTCCGGTCAAAATAAGACTCCAAATCGTAAATACTTCGATAGCTCCTAATACGTAAGACTCTGAATTAAGCAGCCCTGCCAAACTCGTTACATAAATTTCTGGATTGCCGCCTATAAGAAAACGAACAAGTCCATTTAGTAATGCACCAAGTGCCACTATAAGACAAATATATGTATTCATCGAAAAAAGCTGTTTAAAGGTAACATCTGATTGAGTAATCTTCGCAATAATTAAGATAATTACACTACTAATCAAGACAGAGATAATAGGCGTAAATAGTCCCATCACAACACCTACTACAATCGTAAAAATCTCCATTAATACTTGTCCTTCTGCCGGTATATCCTCACCAATAAGACTAGCCGTGTCCATCGCCATCATCGTCAAAACAGTTCCAACTGTAAAAATCGTTGTTATAATCAGCATAGCCAACCAAATTTTTGGATGCTGACGGATTCTTTCCAATTGCTCTCCAGGGCTTCCAATCATTCCGAATAAGGATGGCTTCAACTGTGCCCCCTTATTCACATTTTCCAATCTCTCCTCCATATCAAACACTCCTTTATTAACTAGTTTCCTAAGTTTATACGAATCTAGCATAAAAAGGTTTCAATCCCTTTAATTTCAGTGTGTCAATCTTTAAAAGAAGAGGTTCACTCAAAAAAGTCCATTCATCATGTCCTTTTAGAGTGAACCTCTCTTTGAATTCCCTATATGAAGTGAAACTTCCACCAGTGGGAATTTTCCTTCATCCCCACTGATGGTTAATCATGTTCCACGGGCAGTTGTCTCCTAACTATCTTCTTTGTTTCCTCATAGGCTTGGGGTGGCAGGCTTACTGTCCGTTAAGTGTGGGATAAAATTACATGCAAAATACTTCAACTTCGCAACGAGGGCTATATTGAGTTCCCTCTTCCTTCTCTACCTTGTTTAGAGTTACGATTTGCCCCTTTCATTGGATCTTCTCCAGCAGCAAATTCAACCGTATAGTCCGCTTCCTCAATGTTTTTCTTCGGTGTTTTACTATATTTCTCTACAGCGTTTCTTTCAGCTTTTCGCTTAACCATTTAATCAATCTCCTTTCTGATGTAATGAATACATCAATAGTTTCTCCACTCCGTCCTAGAATATGAATCATTTCTCAATTAATACAAGACGTGATAGTTATTGACACATGCATAAGCTTGCCATATAAAAAACCTTCCTTTCAAAAGTAAAAGGAAGGAGAAAATAAAGTGTATAGATTACCTTATATTAAATGTAATTAAGCTCCTAATATCATCCTGCTTTCCTTGTCTTTTCTTCCTCTGCCCCTTGTTCTTTCTTTTTAAACAAAGATGTTTTCTCAATAAGGAAATAAAGTACAATTCCGGCAATCAGACCGTAAGTAGCTCCATGAACAGCTAATACAATAGCCATAGTACCAGCTACTCCGCGCTCTACTGTTGTATTAACTTGTTCAATTCCTACACTAATACACACATAGCCTGTGATAATAAGGGTTATGGACAAAGCAATTGGTAATACCGGTTGGAACATACTAACAAGCGGTAAAATAAACAAAGCTAAAAATCCAGCAATCCAGAACGTTCCCATTCCACTATGGATAGAATCCATAGCTTTACGACCATACTTATAGCGTTCAGCAACAGTTGCTTGAACCGGTGTCCAAAGAGGACCTGCAAGACCTGGATATGGCGCAAAGAATGAATGAATTAAATTACGAATAGCTGTTACTAAATGGACTCTGTTTACATCTGCATCAATTTTTTCGTCCGTTCTCACTTCTTCAGCCCGTTTAAGAAGTGCTTTTCCAACAATGATATCTCCGAAGGCAATAATGTAAGCAATGATAGCTGTTGGGATGGCCATTAAAAAGATATCAAGTTCTGGAAAACCAACTACAAACGGCAGGTAATTCCACATTTCAGCAAATGCTGGACTCGTAATTCCCCAATCAATATTTGGAGCAGGATATTCACTCGCTGTCCATCCAATAATCATAGCTATAATCATGGCCGGTACAAGACCATAGTTGGCAATCATTTTAGCTAGCTTATTTTTATGTACTAAATTTTTAAAAGATAAAGAAAATAGTAAATAAAAGGCTACCAAACTACCTAAAATAAGAGAGATAGGTGTATCCATTAAACGTCCATCTGTTGAAATTTCCCCCATAAGAGCCGCAATACCAGCTCCTATTAAAATTCCAGCTTGTAGTGAATTAGGAACAAGATTAACTAGTTTTTCGCCTAATTTTGTAACTCCAAGGAAAAAGAAAATAAGAAAGACTATAAATTGTAAAGCAAAGAGAGCTCGGATTGCTTCTGGACCTGGTTCAAACTCCGCTAAATACAACGTAACAACAGGGATAGCTGGCGTGATCCACCCTGGTACCATAGCAACCCCAAGAAGAGAAGGCAGCATAAAACCTATCCCACCGATAAACACATACGCTAAAGCAATTTCATAAGGTAATCCTAAAAATTCTTGTAATAAAGGAATCATTCCCAAACTTACGACAAACATAATAAGTGCTTGAATAAATTCTGCCTTTTCCCAGCGGTAATGAACAAATGGTAATCTGATTTTAAATGGTCCTACTGGCCAATAGGGTTGTTCCTGCCCCTCTTTCCGGTTGTAAATCGCCATAATTTCCCCCTTTATAAATATTTATATATCAATGGTTTGATCCGTTTGATAAAATTTGAATCTGATTCAAAAAAATCGATTAGTTTATATAGAGGAACAAACAGTGAGGTCTTCCTCTTTCCTTCACTATGTTTAAACCGACTAGTCGGTCTTAATATAAAGTTCATTTACAACCACCGAACTACACGACTATACATTAATGTAAAAAAATGGTCAATTTTATCTAAGTTTTTTTATAGACATACTTCTACAAGAATCCTTTAATCCCCAAATCATTACTACTATACTTTCCTAAATAACGATGAATTTCGTTAAATAAATAACTAGGATAATAAAATATCCATCTCGATTGCACGACAAATAACCCAGTCCTAAAACTGGGTCTGTTGTTTATTTGATAGTTTAATTACTTAGTTAAAATTACAGAGTCATCAAGTATCTAAAAAATTAAGTTCTCTAACTAACCTTTATCAATGTAAAAAAATAATTGCTCCCTATTATTAGGTTTATATAAATCATTCAATAAATTATCTAATCTATGACTGAGCTCTATTGTGTCAGGGTGTGTTAAGCCAAAGCCTATTCCAGTTAGTACCATATTTTTTCTTGTTACTTCAATCTCTTCTATTAGTTCTCTATTTGATAATTCCCCAATCATAGTACACCCCGCCCTTATAAATTATATAAACCATTACTTTATGTAAAGTTAATCATTTTTACCATTTTTAAACATTATATACGAAAAACAAAGTGATTTGAAAGAGTTTCTATATAAATGATAACGATAATTCTAAATATTTTGAAAATACAGATGGTTTTCAGTGATAGAAAGGCTATATTCCATTTTGATTGAACGATAGCTATTCGTTAAAGCACCCAATTGCACAACAAAAAAACCCTGCATATTTAACACAGAGTTTTTGATCAAACTTTATTCAAACTACAACATTTACTTATAACCCTTTCACATTTATGAATATTACAAATATGTTGTTGGATTTAACCGCAAAAACTGCCTTTCTCGCCAGGCAGCTTCTGTGTCTTTTTCTATTTGTTCATCTAACAGATGGTGTACATTATCAACGAGTAACTGAATTTGTTCACTTGTAAGTCCGAGTGCTTCCACAGCCAAATTCTGACCAAGTGACCAATCATCAGTAAAGACTGAGAAAAACCTTTACTAATGGAAGTTTAGTTTATTTCTAGCAAACTACTAATTCTTTTTTCTTTTTCTCTGACAATGGGAATGACCTTTTCCCCAAATGCTCTTAGGTCTTCTTCATAGTGAAGAAACCCTGTAAGTACGATATCAACGCCATTTTTTTTCAATTCAAGGATGCGGTCAGCCACTTGTTCAGCCGTTCCAATGAGCCCTGTTTTAAAACCGTCATTATATTGTACAAGATCTTCGAAAGTGGATTCTGCCCACATTCCTTTTCCTTCAGGTGAAGCTGCCCCTGCGGTTTGAACTGAGCTTCTAAATCCTTCAACTGCTTCTTTATGCGCATTTTCCACAATATCGCGTAACACTTGTCTTGCCTCTTCTTCTGTATCACGGACAATAACGAAACCATTAACCCCAAACTGGATGTCACCTTTACCGCTAGCCTTCCTCAATGCTCTTACTTCATCAATTTGTTCCTTAATTTTTTCAAGGGAGCCTCCGTTCATAAAATATACATCGGAAACGCGTCCAGCCATTTCTTTGGCTGCTTTAGAATTCCCTCCTTGAAAGATTTTTGGAGGATTAATAGGTTTGGGCTTTAATGGTGCATCGTTCAATCGGTAAAAATCTCCTCGATAATTCGCCTTTTCTTTTGTCCACATTTCTTGAAGAACTTCGATAAATTCTTCAGAGCGGCGATAGCGTTCATCGTGATCCAACCATGGTTCTCCGTAACCTTGAAATTCACCTTTAAACCAGCCGCTGACAATATTAATAGCAGCACGACCATTGCTAATATGATCAATCGTTGAGATAATTTTCGCCATAACTCCTGGATGCCATAGACCCGGTAGAACAGCTGTAATAATGTTCAATTTTTCTGTTGAAGCGGCAAGTGCAGAAGCAAGCGCAGAAGCCTCTAATTGATTTTCAGCGCCATAGCTTGCGAAAAACCTTGTTTGCAATAGTACATAATCAAAGCCAATTTCTTCAGCAATTTGAGCGTAGCGTTTATTATCTTCAAATGACCAACCTGTTTTTTGTGGTAATTGGGAGACGACTAGACCTCCACTAACGTTTGGCGCCCAATAAGCAAATTGTAAACTCATAATAGTTCCCCCTTCATTTTTAGAATAAAAAAGAGACTCACATCAGAATCCTTAACGAAAGGAATCAACATGAGCCTCTGGTGGTCCAGTAAGCAATATTTATTCAACTTGTTAAATAGAAATAGGATTGTTGATTTTTGGCTCCTAGATAGGAGAATGTGAGAAAATTGAATTGGATTTATATACAACCTCTAGCTTCTAGCAGGCTAATTCTATTTCATAGACCTGTTATTTAACAACGGCTGGTTTAATATCCCCACCGAATGGACTAAGGAATGTTCGTTGGTTCGACGTATCCTTTCTTTCTATTGGAAGTTTAGGGAATAATAATTCGGCTGTTGTATAGGCTTCTTCTAAATGTGGATAACCTGATAGAATAAACGTTTCGATGCCTAAATCAGCGTATTCTTTTATACGTGCAGCAACCGTATCGGGATCGCCTACAAGTGCTGTACCTGCACCTGTTCGCACCAATCCTACTCCGGCCCATAAATTTGGACTCACTTCTAGTCGAGCACGGTCTCCTTCATGCAGACTCGTCATTAAGCGTTGACCTTCTGAATCCATACGTTTAAATACTTTTTGCGCTTGTGCAATGGTTTCATCATCCACGTGTTCAATGAGCTTATTAGCTGCTTCCCATGCTTCCTCTTCCGTTGGACGTACAATGACGTGTAGTCGTATGCCAAATTTTAATGTTCTTCCTTGCGCTGCTGCGAGCTCACGCATTTTATTAATTTTTTCCTCCACCTTAGCTGGCGGCTCACCCCATGTTAAATATACATCGACATGCTCTGCAGCCACATCCATTGCAACGGGCGAAGAGCCTCCGAAGTATAATGGCGGATATGGTTTTTGAATCGTAGGGTATGGTAATTGACCCCCTTCGATTTGTAAATACTCTCCTTTTAAATTGACCTTTTCTTCTGTAAATAATTGACGCCAAATTTTTAAAAACTCATCTGTTAACTCATAGCGTTCGTCGTGATCTAAAAATACACCTTCTCCTGCCAGTTCTATTGGGTCACCTCCAGCAACAACATTAATTAATAATCGACCATCAGAAAATCGATCTAATGTTGCAGACATACGTGCCGCAAAGCTTGGTGACATTAAACCTGGGCGTACCGCTACTAAATACTTTAGGTTTTTTGTTACAGGTACGAGTGTCGAGGCGACAATAAATCCTTCTTCACACGTTTTTCCCGTTGGAATTAAAACACCTGTATAGCCTAAATCATCTACTGCTTCTGCAATTTGCTTACAATAGTTATATGTTGCAGGACGTGAACCTTCATTATTATTTAATTGACGAAAGTCACCATTCGTCGGGATAAACCAAAAGATTTCCATTAACACTTCCTCCTTATGAATACGCTGAAATTTCTGGGTATTGGTTATTTAAGGTATACTGACCAAGATCACGAATTTTATAGTCAATCGGATCATGTAATGTATGGGTACGTACATTACGCCAGTAGCGATCAAAGTTATATTGCGCTGAAGTTGCCCGAGCCCCCATCATTTGGAACACCCGACTTGTCACATCAAGCGCCGTTTGTACGACTTGCACTTTCGCAGTGGCAACAGCGATGCTACATTCCCCACGCTGCTCTTCCGTAATGCTAGTTTTTAGCGCCCATGTATTTTCCAATATCTCATTAGAAATATGTACAAGAGCATCCGCAGCTTTCAATTGAACAAATAAGTCACCGTAGTGATAAATGTTATACGGGTCATTTATTGCCTGATCGACATGAGATGTCACCCACGGACGCGTCTTTGTTTTTGTATAGTCTTTGGCAGCCTCAAACGCTCCTTCAGCTGTCCCGAGTAAAACGTGAATCAAAATAGACTGAGCAATATGCGTACGTACTGTAGCGAATAAGTTGCTATCAGTCGCTTCGTAAGCATCAAGTACCTCTGTATCATGTACAATTACATGTTCAAAGGTCACAGAACCACTATCCGTCTGACGCTGTCCAAAGCTATCCCAATCATGCCCCAACAAAACACCTCCGCGATTTGTCGGAATGACAGCAATTAAGACACCAGAACCATCATCCTTTTGAGCAGAAATGAGTAACCTATCTGAATCTGCTGCACCAGAGCAAAAGCTTTTTTGACCATTAATGATCCATCCGTTATCTCCCTTTGTAGCAGTTACATGAGTATCAAGAGGATTAAACGCATTCCCCCAGAAATAATTGTTTTCTGCTGTTTCCTTTGTAAACTGCTCAACTTGTTCTGGTGTACCGTATAGCTCAACGGAAGCAAGACATAAAAAATGATAACCAAATAAATGAGCTACCGAACTATCTACTTTAGCTATTTCACGTGTAATACGTAAAACTCTTTTCCAATTCTCTCCGTAACCACCGTATTTTTTAGGAGCTGTTAAACGGAGTAACCCACTATGACGAATGAGGTCACGCTCCTCTTTCGCAGTACCGCCACGCTTATCTCGTTCGCTTGCTGTTTTTACAAATTCTTCTGTTAATGATTTCACTATATCTTGTAGTTTTTGTGCTTTTTCAATTAGCATGGAAAAGCCTCCCCTCTTATGCAAAAGTCCTTGTAATTTCATATCAATAGGACCTTCAATTGTCTAACCAGCTACATAATACACACTATATACATGTACTAACTAGGAATTATAGCTATAGTAGTTCCTAATTTTCTTGTAACACCTCATTTGCTTGATACCAAAAATCTTCTAGCTTTCTTGTCAAACCACCTGGTCCAAATTTTACCTTTGCTTCATCCGTACAACTAAAAATCATAAATCGCAACATAACTTTTCTTCTATTCAAAATATTAGTTAATCCTCTATTATAAAACCAAAGGTCAATCGTATTATAAATTCCTTTATTCAGAGAAAAATGTTGTTCGCAAAATTGAGTGAACTTCAAATCAGGTACATGACAAATCTTTTCAAACTTATCCATAATCTCCTCTTCCCATATGTTATTTAAGTAAATGAAATTGCTTACGAGCATAAAATTTATCAGCCTTTAATTGAGAAATAAGATCTTGTAGTTGGTTAAACTTTTTCTCCTTTCGAATATAAAACATTATTTCCACTGTTAAAATTTCATCATAAATATATTCATTAAAATCGATGATATGAACTTCGATTGTTTGATGGTTACCATCGTTAAAAGAAGGGCGATTCCCAACGTTCATCATACCTAAATATTTTTTTGACTGATAATACACGTATACACCATAAACTCCACTTTCTAAGAAGACATTGTTTGCGATATTCAAATTGGCTGTCGGAAACCCTATCGTTCTTCCGAGCTGCTTCCCTTTCTCAACCTGGCCAACAATAAAATGATTAACATACTGACGTAATGCGTTCATATGAACCTCCTTTTGAAAATGTTTTATAAAAAAGACAGAGGCCTCCTAAGCAAATACTTAGAAAGCCTCTAGTTGTCTAGTCGGTCTAATATTATATTTGTTAATACTATAATACCTATTATTCCTAGTAGTCAAGTATATTTTACAGAAAAATTTGAATTTATTTAAATTTAAAACATAGAAAAAGGATAAGCTATATAAAGTCACTAATCATATAATTGCATAAGCGGAAAACAAAAAAACTGCACCTTTAATGGTTAGTCGAGTCTAACCATTGAGGTGCAGTTCCATCGCAGATAAGAAGATTTCTTCTTTATGCTACTTTGTTAATATCTATTGTTTTTCCTTCTTTACGCCACTCTTTAAATTCAGCCGCTGCCGTGAACAGTACATCTGTAGATGAGTTAAGTGCCGTTTCAAAAGAGTCTTGTAAAACACCGATGATAAAGCCTACTCCAACTACCTGCATAGCAATCTCAGCTGGGATTCCAAATAAGCTGCATGCTAGAGGAATCAGTAATAACGATCCACCAGCAACCCCTGAAGCACCGCAAGCACATACAGCTGACAATACGCTAAGAATGATTGCTGTAGGGATGTCCACTTGAATACCAAGTGTATGAACCGCTGCAAGTGTCAAAACAGAAATAGTAACAGCAGCACCAGCCATATTGATGGTTGCACCTAATGGAATGGATACTGAATAACTATCCTTATTCAAACCTAGATTTTCGCATAATCTCATATTGACAGGAATATTTGCAGCTGAGCTACGTGTAAAGAATGCTGTAATAGCGCTTTCCTTTAGGCACCTAAAAACAAGCGGGTAAGGATTTTGTCTTATATAGACAAACACAATGATTGGATTGATAACCAGCGCCACAAAGAGCATGCAACCAATTAAAATGACCAGCAATTTCCCATAGCCTAGTAACGCCTCAAGTCCATTTGCAGTAATAGACTCAAATACTAGACCCATGATTCCTAATGGAGCCAACTTAATAACCCATGTAACTACTTTGGATACCGCATCTGAAAGATTAGCAATCATCGTTTTTGTCGTATCAGCGGCACTTCTTAAAGCCAAACCAAGAAGTATCGCCCAAGCTAAAATACCGATATAGTTCCCCTTAGAAATTGCATTAACTGGATTATCAACAATACTCAGCAGTAATGATTTGAGAACCTCTACAACACCACTAGGGGGCGTCACACCCTCAGCACCCTTTGTAAGTGTTAACCCTACAGGAAAAATAAAACTTACAATAACAGCGATTAATCCAGCTAAAAAAGTTCCTAACAGGTATAAGAAAATAACGGATTTCATATTCGTTTTGTGACCACTCTTATGTTGAGCGATGGCCGACATAACCAAGAAGAGTACCAACACAGGTGCAATCGCTTTCAGAGCACCTACAAATAAAGAGCCTAAAAGTGCAACAGGTTTCGCTGCTTCTGGAATCGTTATAGCCAAGATAATACCAATAACCAAACCTACAATTATTTGTTTTACCAGACCCAATTGACCCCACTTTTTCAATATGCTTTTCATAAATGTTCCCCCACTAGTCTAAGTTAAAATTGTAGCGTTTTTAATATTGAGCTATTCATTTCTCATAACCTTGCGATAGAATTAAACCTATTACAAAATAGATACAACCGAATATCATAAATGACTTTTATTAGATATGTACCAACCCTATGCCTAGAGTTTGGCTCTTGATTTTCTCCTTTGGTGCTCGTTCAGAGTCTCTCCAAAGGTTTATCTATAATAGAGGTCAATTATTCGTTAGGCCCTGTTATAGGACACTGTTTAACAAAGTCATTCATTAAATAAGCTTTTAGCTGATTCATTTCTTCAATGGATGACAATTCCCACCTTATTCTACGATATAAAGACAACTGTATTTCTAACAAATAT
>NZ_JBALMU010000077.1:0-17353 GCF_036962285.1 Bacillus sp. JJ634 | reverse complement strand
ATAATTTAGTACTTTAATACTTTAATCTTTTAATTTAGATAAGTGATCTTCAGATGTAAAGGATTTCTAAATCTCTTTCAAAAATTCATTAGTCATCAGAAGGAATCGAGTGAACAGCAAAAAGAATTTTCAAAAATGCTGGATATGTAATTTAAAGAAAAAATTATAGTTCATTCATTAATTAAAAAGGGGGAAGATGAATGACTTATCCGCAAAGGTTATCATTATTTCTCATTATTGATACCGGTATTGTGATAACGGCGATTTTTTTTGGCCGTTTTCTCGCAGATGCCAGTATTTATGTTGTAACATTTCCTGTTGTTATTAGCTCTCTTGCTATATTAATTAGCCATCATCTTTTTTCTTTTAGATTCCATTTATATAAAAAAGCCTGGGAATATGCGAGTATCGGTGAATTGCTTATCATTTTTAAAACCGTTACAGCATCTATTGTGACCACGGCGTTCATTCAGCAATTAGTACTTAGTGAGGTTTATTATCGTCTTCTTACAGTGACATGGCTGCTACATATGCTATTGATTGGCGGTTCAAGATTTTGTTGGAGGATATACCGTGATTTCTATTTAATTAAAGACGCAAACAAAAAAAAGACGTTAGTTGTCGGTGCAGGATCGGCAGGCACAATGGTAGTCAGGCAATTATTAAAAAGAAATGATTCAGAATTATTGCCGGTTGCATTTGTAGATGACAATCAAAAAAAACATAATTTAGATATTTTGGGTATACCAGTAGTTGGAGGTGTATGCAAAATATCGGAATATGTTCAAAAGTTAAATATTGAACATATCATTATTGCCATTCCGTCATTGAGTAAACAAGAATTGAATGTCATCTTTCAAGAGTGTGCTAAAACGGATGCGAAAACGCAAATTTTACCTATGATAGAAGATTTATTAACTGGAAAGTTATCGGTTAATAAATTTCGTGATGTCCAGGTTGAAGATTTGTTAGGAAGAGATCCTGTGAAATTAAATATTGAAAGTATATCGGAATATGTTTCCGATAAAATCGTTTTAGTAACAGGTGCTGGCGGATCCATTGGTTCAGAGATTTGTCGTCAAGTAGCCAAGTTTAATCCTAAGAAATTAATTTTATTAGGCCATGGGGAAAATAGCATTTATACAATTGAGATGGAATTAAAAGAATCCTATAAGAATACTAAAATCGAAATTATTCCAGAAATCGCTGACATTCAGGATGAAAAGAAAATATTATCAGTTATAGGTGCTTATCAGCCGGATGTTATTTATCATGCAGCTGCCCACAAACATGTACCACTTATGGAACATAACCCTGAAGAGGCTGTTAAGAATAATGTCATTGGGACAATGAATGTGGCAAAAGCAGCTAGCTGGCATGGGGTTCAAACTTTTGTCATGATATCAAGCGATAAAGCTGTCAATCCTACGAGCGTGATGGGCGCTACGAAAAGATTAGCAGAAATGATTATTCAACATATGGATGTCGATAGTAAGACAAAATTTGTAGCTGTTCGCTTTGGAAATGTATTAGGAAGCCGCGGGAGTGTCATTCCTTTATTTACGAAGCAAATTGAAAAAGGCGGACCAGTAACAGTCACTCACCCAGATATGATTCGCTATTTTATGACTATTCCTGAATCGTCAAGACTCGTCATTCAAGCGGGAGCACTAGCTCAAGGTGGGGAAATCTTTGTTTTAGATATGGGACAACCTGTGAAAATAGTAGATTTGGCCAAGAATCTAATTGTCCTTTCCGGTCATACGATAGAAGAAATCGGCATAGAATTCACAGGAATCAGGCCGGGGGAAAAATTATTTGAAGAATTGCTGAATAAAGATGAAATTCATGATCAGCAAATTTATCCTAATATTTATGTTGGAAAATCAAAAGAACTTTATATGGCTGAAATTGAAGATATCATTGCCAATTATGCTCATATAGACAAAAAGACATTGAGAGAAAAAATATTAAACACAGCAAATGGACACATTGGTTCGAAGTCTATCGTGTCAATTTCTAGTTGAAGGAGATCGATTCTATGAAAATTAGAAAGGCCATTATTCCAGCAGCAGGTCTGGGAACAAGATTTTTACCTGCCACAAAAGCGATGCCGAAGGAAATGTTACCGATTGTCGATAAACCAACGATTCAATACATTGTGGAAGAAGCAATTGAATCAGGAATTGAAGATATCATTATTGTAACAGGGAAAGGAAAGCGAGCTATTGAGGACCATTTTGATCATTCCTTTGAATTAGAACAAATATTATATGAAAAAGGAAAATATGATTTATTACAAGAAGTGCAAAAGTCATCAAAATTAGTTGATATCCATTATATTCGCCAAAAGGAACCTAAAGGGTTAGGTCATGCAGTCTGGTGTGCACGTAAATTTATTGGTAATGAACCGTTTGCTGTCTTATTAGGTGATGATATTGTACGAGCTGAAAAACCTTGTCTTCAACAATTAATTGAGCAATATGAGCGGTACAACGCTTCTGTTCTGGGTGTTCAACAGGTCTCTATGGAAGAAGTTTCTCGCTACGGAATTATTGATGCAAATACAGTAGACACTCGATTTTTTAGTGTAAATAGTTTAGTAGAAAAACCAAAACAAGCTGAAGCTCCTTCTAACTTAGCCATTATGGGCAGATATATTCTAAATCCAAGAATTTTTGACATATTAGGCAATCAAGAACCAGGTGCTGGTGGTGAGATTCAGTTAACAGATGCCATTTCGAGATTAAATGAGTTTGAGGAAATTTACGCTTATGATTTTGAAGGGGTTCGATATGACGTAGGAGAGAAGCTAGGGTTCATCCAAACAACCATTGAACTTGCACTTCAGCATGAGGATTTAAGAGACAACCTTCTAAATTATTTAACTACTGTACTTAATCGAGAACTAACAATAAATAAGAATGGATAGATAAATAATGAATAAAAAAGTACTATTTTGTGCGACGAAGGACATTCATTTTGAATCATTTCATTTACCGTATTTCAAGTGGTTTAAAGAGCAAGGATATGAAGTTCACACAGTAGCGGCTGATGACTTAAAGTTACCATTTGTCGATCGAAAATATACGATTCCAATTCAGCGATCGCCGTTTAAAAGAGCAAATTTAACGGCTTACAAGCAATTGCAAGCTATTGTTGAGGACAATCACTACGACATTATTCATTGTCACACCCCAATGGGGGGGGTCCTAGCACGTTTAGCAGCACGAAAAGTAAGAAAAGGAAAAACAAAAGTCATTTATACGGCACACGGGTTTCATTTTTGCAAAGGTGCTCCGCTCATTAACTGGCTCATTTATTACCCGATTGAAAAAACACTTGCTCGCCTGACGGATTGCTTGATTACTATAAACGAAGAAGACTTTCAGCTAGCTCAAAGCAGAAAATTCAAGGCGAAAACAATCAAGCACGTCCATGGAGTAGGTGTTGATATTGAACGTTTTCATCCAGTTGATGAGTCGCAGAAAGCTTCTTTGCGAGCAAAATACGGATTTAATAAAGAAGACTTCGTCATGTTCTATGCTGCAGAGTTTAATAAAAACAAAAACCAGCAATTGCTTATTCGCTCCCTTGCTAGCATAAAAGATGAGATTCCAAATTGTAAGTTACTTCTTGCAGGACAGGGACCATTTCTAGAGTACTGTCAAAAGCTTGCACATGAACTCAATGTTTCGAAAATGATTAAGTTTCTTGGTTTTCGAAAAGACATTGATGCTTTACTGAAAATTAGCGATGTTGCGGTTGCCTCAAGCCTACGAGAAGGGCTACCCGTTAATATTATGGAAGCAATGGCATGCGGATTACCGGTGATTGCGAGTAATAATAGGGGACATAGGGAGCTTATCATACATGAAGAGAATGGATTTTTGGCACATTCAAATGATAATCTCGTTTTCAGTGAAAAAATTATTGAATTATTCCATTCAGTGAATCTTCGTCAACATTTGGGTTTACAAAGCGAGAAAATTGTTCAGAAATATTCAATAGCTCGGGTCAGCGCCGAATTAAGTGTTATATATTCAGGATTTATGGTGGAGGACGAAGATGAGCCCAAAAATAAGTATCATCGTGCCTATATATAATGTCGAAAAATACCTATCCCGATGTTTAGATAGCTTATTATCACAAACGATACATGATATAGAAATAATTGCTGTTAATGATGAATCTACTGATTCGAGTCTGAAAATTTTAAGAGAATACAAAAAGTTGGACCCTAGAATTAAGAGCATTGATAAGCCAAATGGAGGTGTTTCTTCTGCACGTAATGTAGGTATCTCCCATGCAACTGGACAGTATATTGGTTTTGTCGATCCTGACGACTGGGTAGAAAATAATATGTATCAATCTATGTATCAACAAGCAATAGATTATGATGCTGATATCGTCATGTGTTCTTATATTCGAGAATTTGAGAATCATTCAAAAGAAAAAATCTTTAATCTACCAGGGAAAGTCTTTTATCAAGATGAAGAACTAAAAACTACAATCATGAGAAGGTTAGTAGGGCCTCTAAAGGAAGAGGTTTCAAATCCGGAACTATTAGATGCATGGGGTACAGTCTGGTCAAAGCTATATCGCAGAGAAATTATTATGAATAATCACATTCGTTTTACAGACCTTAATGAGATTGGAACAAATGAAGATTCCCTTTTTAATATCGAAGCTTTCTATTATGCAACATCATTTGTTTTTATAAATTTACCCTATTATCATTACTGGAGAGGTAACGAAACATCAGTAACTTCCAGTTATAAGCCAAATTTATTAAATCAGTGGTTTGTCCTCTATAACAAAATTAGCTTTTTTTTAAAGAGCAAAGAAATGAATGAAGAATTTTATCAGGCACTAAATAATCGGATTTGTCTCGGAACATTAGGGCTCGGTTTAAATACGGTTAGTAAAGGCAATGAAGATTCATTTTTTAAAAAAATAAAGAAACTAAATAACATATTGAACGATGATCGAATACAACGTTCATTTGAACAATTTGAGTTAGTACACTTTTCAATTGCTTGGAAAGCTTTTTATTTCTGTGCAAAAACAAAATCAGCAATAGCTTACTACTGTATGTTAGTTTCCATTGAATGGTTACGTAAGATTGTTAGATAGAGGTGAAACTAGTTTGAAACCAATCCGTATTTTACAAGTTGTTACTGTTATGAATCGTGGTGGTCTTGAAACGATGTTGATGAATTATTATAGAAAGATGGACCGTGAACATATCCAATTTGATTTTATGGTTCATCGTACAGAACGCGGTGATTATGATGATGAGATAGAACGTTTTGGTGGTAGGATTTTCAGGATGCCATCAATTCGACCTGGAAACTATCGCATGTATTTCAAGACTCTCGATGATTTTTTCTTAACCCACCAGGATTATAAAGTGGTCCATTCACATATTAATGAAAATAGTAGTTTTGTTTTACGAGCAGCGAAGAATGCTTGCGTACCTATCAGAATTGCTCATAGCCATTTAAGTGATTTAGGATTAGATTATAAACTACCTTTTCGTTTATTTGCTAGATCGTATTTGAAAGATAATACAAATCATTTTTTCGCATGTTCAAAAAAAGCAGGGCAATGGTTATTCGGGAAAAATATTGTACACTCTAAGAAATTTAATGTACTTAATAATGCTGTAAATGCGGAAGAATTTGTATTTAATTCAACCATTCGTAGTCAAATTCGAAAACAACTAGGTATTCAAAGTGAACTAGTTATCGGTCATATCGGTAGATTTAACAAACAAAAGAACCATGAATTTCTAATTGATATTTTTAAATCCGTATGTAATAGACAACCAAATGCATTGTTACTCCTTGTAGGTGAAGGACTTTTAAGAGAATCCATTGAAAAAAAAGTAAAAAGCCTTGGATTAGAACCGAACGTTAAATTTTTAGGGTTAAGAAAAGATATTCCACAGCTTATGCAGGCTATGGATCTTTTTTTATTTCCTTCGCTATTTGAAGGATTACCGGTTGTATTAGTTGAGGCACAAGCTGCTGGATTAAAATGTGTAGTTTCTAATACAATAACAAGTGAAACCGATGTAACACGAAGGATAGAGTTTGTCAGTCTCGATAAATCTTCTGAGGAATGGGCGGATATAATTTTATCTTCCACTTATGAGCATACAAATACATTGGAGCAAATTAGGAAGAGCGGGTATGATACGACGACTATGGCACAATGGTTATCTGAGTATTATTCTACTTTTCATTCAATATCAAATAATAAAATGAATATACTTGGAGGTTTCTAAAATGCTTCCTATCATTACTGTATTTACCCCGACCTTTAATCGAGCTTACACTCTTCATTTATGTTACGAAAGTTTAAAACGGCAGACATCCAAAGATTTCATTTGGCTGATTATTGATGATGGTTCTACCGATCAAACGAAGGATCTTGTTGAAAGCTGGATGAAGGAAGCAACATTTGAGATTCAATATTTCTACCAAAAAAACCAAGGAATGCATGGGGCACATAACACGGCCTATGAACTCATTGAAACAGAGTTAAATGTTTGCATTGATTCTGATGACTTCATGGCAGATGATGCTATAGAAAAAATCATTAGCTTTTGGAGAAAAAACGGAAATAGAAAGTATAGTGGAATTGTCGCTTTAGATGCTTCGAAGGATAATCAAATTATTGGGTCTAGATTACCAGAGAATCTTTTATCTTCTACATTATTTAATTTGTATCATAAACATGGTGTAACTGGAGATAAAAAGCTTATTTACCGTACTGAGCTGACGAAGGAATTTCCATATCCATTATTCCAGGAGGAGAAATACGTAGGACTCACTTACAAGTATTTCATGATTGATAAGAGATATGAGATGTTGCTTATGAATGAAATCGTCTGTCATGTTGAGTATCTTCAAGATGGATCATCACTTAATATGTTTAGTCAATATCGTAAAAACCCAAAGGGATTTTCATTTTTTAGAAAAGAGTTAATGAAATTACCATTCGGCGGACAATTATATAAATTTAGACAAGCGATCCATTATGTATCTAGCAATTTATTAATGAAAAATTGGCGATTATTCCATGAAACACCTAAGAAATTGTTAACTATTTTAGCATTTCCATTTGGCTTCATTTTATATTTATTAATCATTAATCGAACAAGATCTGTTTAAGGTATGTCGAGCTTACTTTTAACAGTGCTTGTTCTTTTTAGTTACCGTTGAAAGGATTTATCTTATGACCATACTCTGGATTAATCTTGCTATTGTATTTCTATTTTCCTTTTTCAGTCGTTATTTTGCAACACCTTCCTTTGCTACAGGTATAGGTTTTTATTCAAAGCCGAATAAAATGTTGGTATTTGGTGTTATGGTCTGTTTAGTTGTGATTTCTGGGCTGAGAGAGAATATTGGTGATACATTTTTTTATATTTATTTATTTGAAATAAATGATTTCACCTGGGAATATATTATTTCTCAAAAAGATTATGGTTTTGGCGTACTTCAGATGATCCTAAAAAATTATTCAGATGATCCCCAAATATTAATTTTTTCAACAGCTTTAATTACAAATGTTTTGATTATTCTCGTACTTTATAATTACTCAAGAATTTTTGAATTGAGTACGTTTGTATATATAACAGGCGGACTTCATTTAGTATCTATGAATGGAATTCGGCAAGTAATGGCTGCAGCGATTTGTTTTGCGGCAACAAAATATTTATTTAATGGGAACTTTATCAAATATTCAGCTCTTGTGTTACTCGCATCTACAATTCATTTAAGTGCACTCATACTTTTACCGATTTACTTCTTAGTTCGTGTAAAAGCATGGTCCAAGTCCACTTTTTTCATCATTTTTCTTTCTATATTAATTGTTTTCGGATTTGAAATGTTTTCATCCATATTATTTACTGCACTAGAAGATACACAATACAGTGACTATTCTTCTTTTGATGAAGGAGGAGCCAATATTATTAGGGTTGCAGTAAGTGCAGCTCCTATTATCCTCGCCTATCTTGGACGTGAAAAATTACGAGAGGTTTTTCCTAAAAGTGATTATATTGTAAACATGTCTATCCTTGGATTAGTTTTTATGGTTATTTCCACTCAAAGTTGGATATTTGCAAGAGTTTCGATTTACTTCAACCTTTATCAGCTTATCTTAATATCATGGATTATTGAAGCTTTTAGTAAAAGAGATCAAAAGCTTATGTATTATAGTATTTTAGTTTTATACTTTATTTTTTACTATTATGAAAATGTAATAAGTTTAAATATCATTTATAAAAGCGAATTACTAGAGAATTTGTTCTAATATAAATTTCTAGAGAAATGTGGAGGTGGTAAAATGATTCTTGTAACCGGGGGAGCTGGCTTTATCGGGAGTCATACGAGTGTCGAGCTTTTAAATGCCGGCCATGACCTTATCATTGTTGATAATTTTATGAATAGTAAGCCAGAGGCTTTGCATCGAGTTCAAAAAATTACTGGAAAAGCATTTAAAATCTATCAAATTGATCTGTTAGATGAGTTTGAGTTGGAACGAGTGTTTTTGGAAAATGAAATAGAGGCAGTGATTCATTTCGCTGGTCTTAAAGCGGTGGGTGAATCTGTGGCGGAACCGCTTAAGTATTTTAAATCTAACTTAACAAGCACAATCATATTATGTCAGCTCATGCAAAAGTATAATGTCAGGAACTTAGTATTTAGTTCATCGGCAACTGTATATGGTATGCCAGAAAAAGTCCCTATTTCTGAAGATTCTCCGCTGAAGGTAATGAATCCTTATGGACGTACAAAGCTCATCATTGAAGAAATTCTCCACGATTTACATGTATCTGAACCAGAATGGAGCATTTCGATTCTGAGGTATTTCAATCCAATTGGTGCTCATGAAAGTGGTTTAATTGGCGAAGATCCAACGGGGATCCCCAATAATCTTATGCCTTACATCACAAAAGTAGCAATCGGTGAACTAGATGAGTTGAAGGTATTTGGAAGCAATTATCCAACCCTTGATGGCACTGGAGTTAGAGATTATATCCATGTTACAGATCTCGCTCGTGGACATGTTGCCGCCCTTGAAAAAACAGTAAATTCTAATAGTATCAGTATTTATAATTTAGGAACAGGACAAGGCCATAGCGTATTAGAAGTCGTATCAGCATTTGAATCGGTCACTGGTGTGAAAATTCCTTATCAACTGACTGAACCAAGACCAGGTGATGTAGCCGTTTGCTATGCAGATTCGACTAAAGCAAAGAAGGAATTAGGGTGGACCGCAGAGAAAGGTATTAAAGAAATGTGTCGAGATTCCTGGACTTGGCAAGTTAACAATCCAGGGGGATACCAAAATAATAAACAAGTGTTTAATCCTCATTTAAATCAGAATGAGGGTTTTTTTATCCAAAAATGATAATAGAACGGTGAGAAGATGATGCATTCAGAAGATATACGCCAGCAATTGTTTAAAGATATTTTGTTTCATGCTTATAAATTAGGAACTGAAGTCGAAGATATAAAGATTGAAAGCTTAATCGAAGAAATTAAACAACAATTATTGGCCGCTTTAGTGACAAACAAATAATTTTGGAAGTGAGAACATGAAACGAATACTAGATTTAGTTATTTCATTACTTCTATTAATAATGTTGAGCCCTATAATGTTTGTTCTTGCTATTATTGTAAGAATTCAACTTGGTTCGCCGATACTTTTCAAACAGAAGCGACCAGGATTATATGAACAACCTTTTTATCTATATAAATTTCGCTCTATGAATGATGCCAAAGATCAACAAGGTAAGCTATTGCCTGATCATCTTCGTCTAAACTCATTTGGAAAATTTCTAAGAAAATTCAGCCTTGATGAACTTCCACAATTAATTAATGTCGTAAAAGGAGAGCTTAGCTTAGTCGGACCACGACCATTATTAATGGAATATTTACCATTATATACAGCGGAACAGGCAAAACGACATCATATCAAACCAGGGATTACGGGATGGGCGCAGGTGAATGGACGAAATGCAATTTCATGGGAAGAAAAATTCAGACTCGATGTATGGTATGTAGAAAATCAAACGATTTTTTTAGACATAAAAATATTATGGTTAACTGCTAAGAAAGTAATAAAATCAGAAGGAATTAATCAGGATGGACAAGCTACGGTAGATTGTTTTACTGGAACAGAAACTAAGGAAAGAGAGGGAAACGGATGAATATTGTTGTGGTTGGGGAGGGAGGACATAGTAAGGTCATTAAAGATATTATCCTGTCGAATTCACACTATAATATTATCGGCTATTTAGATGACAAATATAAAGAAGAAATTAATTTGGAACAGGTTTTTTACGGTCCACTATCCATGGTTAGTAAACTATTAGAATACTATAGTGAAATTAAATTCATCATTGCAATTGGTAGTAATTCAGTTAGAAAACAAATTGTTGAAAAGTTGAATCTTCCTGATAATTACTTTCTTTCGATTCAACATCGTTCGGCGATTGTAAGTCCATTGAGTCAAGTTGGGGTAGGCACAGTCATTATGCCGAATGCTGTAATTAATGCTGATTCGATGATTGGAAGCCATGTTATTATCAATACTGGTGCTGTCGTTGAACATGACAATAAAATAGATAATTATGCACATATTTCTCCAAATGCTACACTTACTGGTTCAGTTGTTATAGAAGAAGGCGTACAAGTAGGAGCAGGTGCGACTCTTATTCCTAGCGTTCACATTGGGGAGTGGTCTATTATTGGAGCGGGCGCAACAGTTATCCATAATATCCCATCATATAGTACAGCCGTAGGGACTCCTGCAAAAGTGAAAAATAAAATAAAAATTGAGGGTGTATCATATGGTCAATCAATTTCTGCAGAATAAAATCCTTCTTTCTCCTCCTCATTTGAGTGGAAACGAGATGGAATATATTAAAGAAGCCTTTACATCTAATTGGATTGCACCTTTAGGGCCGAATGTTGATGCTTTTGAAAAAGAAATAGCAAATTATGTTGGAGCTAAAGAAGCCGTTGCCCTCAGTTCAGGAACCGCAGCGATTCACTTAGCTCTTTCTTTATTAGGGGTTAAAAAAGGAGATATGGTTTTTTGTTCGAGCCTTACATTCGTGGCTACAGCAAATCCAATTCTTTATCAAAATGCTGAACCTGTTTTTATTGATTCTGAACCAGATACGTGGAATATGTCACCAGTTGCACTCCAAGCAGCTTTCAAGGATGCCACTCAAGCTGGGAAGATTCCGAAAGCTGTTATTATAGTCAATCTGTACGGACAACCTGCAAAAATGGATGAGCTATGTGCCATTTGTCATCAATACGGGGTTCCAATTATTGAAGACGCCGCTGAATCACTAGGAGCCATGTATAAAGAGCAAGCAAGTGGTACATTTGGGGAATTCGGGATTTATTCATTTAATGGTAACAAAATTATTACTACTTCAGGTGGCGGTATGCTTGTTTCTAATAACAACGTTGCCTTACAAAAAGCTCGATTTTTAGCAACGCAAGCAAGAGATCCTGCCCCTCATTATCAGCATAGTGAATTAGGTTATAACTACAGAATGAGTAATATTTTAGCAGGGGTTGGACGAAGTCAACTAGCTGTATTAGAACAAAGGGTGCAGGCAAGAAGAGAAATCTTTAAGATATATCAAGAATTGTTAGACGATATACCTGGTCTTTCTTTTATGCCTGAACTAGAAAATACGTACTCTAATCGCTGGTTAACTACTTTAACTATAAATGAAAAAATAGCTGGAGTTACCCCGACAGATCTATTACATGCTCTTAGTGAAGAAAATATTGAAGCAAGGCCCGTATGGAAACCACTCCATCTCCAGCCACTATTCGTACATTATAAATACTATTCACATAGTAAAGAAGAAAGTGTCTCCGAGCAACTTTTTAAATCTGGATTATGTTTACCATCTGGATCTAATATGTCCCAATCTGATCAAATGCGCGTAATTCAATGTATAAAGAGAGTTTTGTATCAGAAGGATTCATTGTCACCGGAATTCAAAAGTAGCTTAACCACCTAATGTATGCAAAAAATGAATTTAAGAGGTAACTAAATGATAGGAAAAAATATAGCAGAAATTCGAAAAAGTAGGGGATATACATTATCGGAGCTAGCAGAAAAATCTAATATCTCTAAGTCTTACCTTAGCAATATTGAACGTAATTTAAATCAAAATCCTTCACTCCAAGTGATGAAGAAGATTGCCCAGGTCTTACATGTCGACATCGTAAGCTTATTAAAAACGGGAACGCAGCAAGACACCCAAGTTTTACTTGATAAAGAGTGGATTGATTTTATTTATGAACTAAAAAATTCAGGTTTAGAAAAGGAGCAAATCTATCAATATAAACCATTAATAGATTTTATCAAATGGCAAAACCAACATTCGGAGATAGATAAAGGATGAAAATAAAGGAGAACTATAGTGAATTCAAATACTCAAATTCCAAAAATAATCCACTACTGTTGGTTTGGTAAAAGCGAAAAACCAGCCATTGTTAAAAAATGTATAGAAAGTTGGGAAAATCACTTACAAGAATATGAATTTATTGAATGGAATGAAGAAAATTTTGACCTTACTATAAATTCTTATGTCAAAGAAGCTTATGAAGCCGGTAAATATGCTTTCGTCAGTGATTATGTAAGAGTTCATTCTCTTTATTATTATGGAGGGATTTACTTAGATACAGATGTGGAAGTTTTTAAATCATTTGAAAACCTTCTTCATCATGATTCATTTTGGGGGTTTGAACAGGAGAATTATATAGCCACAAGTACAATCGGCTCTAAACAAGGTAATCTGTTAATTAAACGGTTTCTAGATTCCTACCAGGGAAAAAAATTCAAAAAAGAAGATGGAAGCTTTGACGATCTAACAAACGTCGCTAGAATAACACGAATATTGGAGGATATTGGACTCGAAAAAAATGGGTTATATCAGAAGATAGACAATATGGGTGTATTCTATCCACAAACTTATTTCTCTCCCTATGACTATATTAATTGCAGAACATTTACTAATGAGGAGACTTATGCAATGCATCATTTTTATAAAAGTTGGTTACCAGCTAAAGCAAGGATTAAAAGCAATATAAAACTAATTGCAGCTAAAATTTTAGGCGGAGATAACATAGCTAGAATCAGAAAATTAGTTTCAGGAGGTTAGGATGGAAAAATGAACAATCTATTAATAGCCTCTTACGATATGGAAGTTGGAGGAGTAGAGAGAAGCCTTATTAGTATGCTGGAAAACTTCGATTATAAGAACTATTCTGTTGATTTAATGTTGTATAGTCATCAAGGAGATTTCATGGATTTAGTTCCGAATAAAGTACATTTATTAAATGAAGTTCCGCAATATTCTACATTTAGGAAATCGATATCCGAAACTTTAAAAGATAAACAGTATAGTATTGGATTAGGAAGAATTTTATCTAAAATCAATGCTGACCTTATTGGGAAATTAAAAAAAGTAGAAGAACCAGGATATTACCAGATGCAACTAATGTGGAGATATATTTTACCATTTTTGCCGAAAATGGATAAAGAGTATGATGCTGCAATCAGCTTTTTGTGGCCACATTATTTTGTTGCTGAAAAGGTTAAGGCCAAAAAGAAACTAGCATGGATTCACACTGATTATTCTAAAGTTGAAACAAACATTAAAATGGATTTAAAAATGTGGAGTAAGTTTGATCATATTATAGCCGTCTCAGAGGCATGTAAACAATCTTTTTTAACCAAGTATCCTGTTTTAGAGCATAAGGTAAAGGTAATAGAAAATATAACCTCACCAGCTTTTATTAAGAAAATGGCTAATGAAGAAGTAGAAAATCCTATGATTAACGACAATAGATTTAAAATTATAACAGTTGCAAGATTGTCTCATGCGAAAGGAATTGATAATGCTGTCAAGGCGTTAAAAATTTTGAAAGATAAAGGTTATAAAGAAATAGCTTGGTATATAGTTGGGTATGGCGGGGATGAGGCTATGATTAAAAAATTGATTACTGAGAATAGGTTAGAAGATCAATTTATTTTGTTAGGGAAAAAAAAGAATCCTTATCCATTTATTAAAGCAGCTGAATTATATGTACAGCCATCTAGGTATGAGGGGAAGGCTGTTACTGTTACAGAAGCTAAAATAATAGGAAAACCAGTTTTAATAACTAATTACTCAACGGCAAAAAGCCAAATTAAGGATGGAACGGATGGGGTAATTTGTGATTTAAACGTAGAAGGATTGGCAGTTGGAATAGAAAAGTTATATAAAAACGATAAATTAAGAAGTTTATTAATTCGTTATGTTGATGGAAACAATTATAGCAATAGCAATGAACTTCAGAATTTGTATGATATTTGTTAAATAAAGAAAGAGATGATTTTGATTTGAATATAAAAATTAGTGTAATTATTCCTGTATACAATGCTGAAAAATATATTGAGGACTGCATTAAATCGCTATTAAATCAATCACTTCAAGAATGTGAGTTTATATTTGTTAATGATGGTTCTGAAGATAACAGCAGTCAAGTTATTGAAAAGTATAAGAAACATGATTCACGAATGAAACTAATTAATCAAGAAAATCAAGGAGTGAGCATCGCAAGAAATGAAGGGTTACAAGTAGCTACTGGTAAATATGTTGGGTTTGTCGATGCCGACGATTTCATTGAAAGTGATATGTTTAAAAGATTATATCAAAGTGCCCAACTCTATAATTGTGATATAGTAATTTCTAATTTTGAAAGCGAGTTGGAAGGTCATAAAGTTATCACCAAATATCCATTTCCTAAGGGAATAATTCTTAGTGAGGAATATTTAAAAACAGAACTACTACCTTATTTCTTAAAGTCAGATAATTTCAACACTGTATGTAATAAAATATTTAAAAATAAATTGATAAAATCTCAACATATTATATTTCCAGAGAAGGTAGCGCTAGGTGAAGATGGTATGTTTAATATTCAATTTTTCAGTTATGCAGAAACTGCGATGTATATAGACTATACAGGTTATCATTATAGAGAAGTTCCTGGAAGTGCTACTAGGAGTATAGAGGAAAAAGATTATTTTAATAGAGCTATAGAAGTATATACTTCCAAACTTCCAGAAATATATTTAACCAATATTAATCAGGAAAAGGTTCAACAGTTTCGATCAATCAAATTAATATATAGTGTTCTATCTTATATACATATGTACTTTACTCCGTCAGAAAATGTAAGTTTTATAAAAAGGTATAGATATGTAAAAAATATGATACATGATAAAAATGTCCGAGAGGCATTACCTTTATTCACCGAACAAACTTACGGGACACTTGGAAGATACGAGAAATTCCTATTATTTATGATTAAAAATAAAGTTGTAATGGGTCTTTATTGTGCTTTTTCTTACAGTCGATATAGAAATAAATATTACTCAAGGAGATTAGATGTATGAAGATTCTTATGTTTGCTCATGATGGTTCCCTTAACAGGGGGTGTGAAGCTATAGTTCGTTCATCTACAACAATCATAAAAGAAAAAATCAATGGTGCAAACGTATATTTAGCTTCAGGGAAACCAGAAACTGATAGAATGATCCCTCAATTAGATGATATTTTTGATGGCTCTAAGTCTGTTATTAAGAGTTATTCCTATCAGTGGTTGCTTTCTTCATTCAAAGTAAAGCTATTTAATGATGAGTCTTATGCATTGGGTAAAATATATGAAAATATTATTAAGCGTATTAAAAATGTAGATGTTTGCTTATCTATAGGAGGAGATAACTATTGTTACGGTGAACAGCCTGGATGGTATGAAATAAATAGAAGAGTTAAAGTGCAAGGAAAGAAATTAGTATTATGGGGTTGCTCCATAGGGGAAGAGGATATGTCTGTAAGAAAATTGGAGGATTTAAGATTATTTGATTTAATCCTGGCTCGTGAAACGCTAACTTATAAAATGTTAAAAAGTAAAGGGTTAAAAAATGTAAAATTATGTGCTGATCCCGCATTTACGATGGAGAAAGAGGAGTTAGAATTGCCTAATGGCTGGCAAGACGGAAATACTTTGGGATTAAATTTTAGCCCCCTAGTATGGGAGAGAAATAAAGGTTCTCAATCTGCGGTAAGAGAACTTATTGATCATATATTGAATAAAACGGATATGACCATTGCCCTTACCCCTCATGTCATTCAACCAGGTAATAATGATTTTGAAGTTTTATTAAAATATTTTCAAGAGTATGAGCATACAGGAAGAGTCATTATATTACCTGAGCATTTAAATGCAATTCAATACAAAGGATATATAGCTAGAATGAGATTTTTTATTGGGGCTAGAACTCATGCAACGATAGCCGCTTATTCAAGTTTAGTTCCTACTATGGTATTGGGGTATAGTGTGAAGTCGAAAGGAATTGCCAAAGATATATTTGGTAAAGAAAAGTTAGTTTTAGGCATAGATGAAATATCGGATGGTAACAAGTTAAAAGCTGCTTTTAATGAGATGATTAGTGAGGAAGAGTCAATTAGACAAGTACTTGAACAATCTATACCTAATATAAAAAAAATGTCTTACGAAGCGGTAAAATATGTAAAGGAGATAATGGAATAATTTGAGGGATATTATGAAAAAAAATCTATTGTTTATCATGCCCAGTTTATCAGCTGGTGGCGGTGAGAAAAGTTTAGTCAATTTGTTATCGCAAATTGATTATGATTTATTTAATGTTGATTTATTTTTGTTGAATCACGAGGGAATCTTTATGGAATTCTTGCCAAAGGAAGTTCGACTTATTTCTAATCCCCCTTCTTTTCAGTTATTTACATTACCGTTAGCCCGGTCTATTAAGGGTTTACTATTAAATGGTAAATTTTCTTTAGCGTATAATCGGATGATGTTTACTATTCAAAATAGAAAGATAAAAAATAGTACAATCCGAGAGCAAATGACTTGGAAATACATGTCAAGATCGTTCGATAAACTTGAAAAAGAATATGATGTGGCAATAGGATTTCTTGAAAAAACATCAACTTATTTTTGTGTTGATAAAGTAAAAGCAGCCAAAAAAATTGGCTGGGTTCATACCGATTATGACAAACTAGGTATGGATCCTGAATTTGATAAAGGATATTTCCAAGAGCTTCAACATATTATTACCGTTTCTGAAGAGTGTGCAAACGTTATGAAAAATAGATTTCCTGATCAAAAAAATAAAGTCGAAGTGATTTATAACATCGTTTCACCTAAAATGATAAACAATCTGGCAAGTGTAAAGGACAACGATATATATAATAAGAAAGAAAATGAAACTG
>NZ_JBALMU010000076.1:13581-60693 GCF_036962285.1 Bacillus sp. JJ634 | reverse complement strand
ACTTTTTTGTATAGGCGGTTCCTGCTCAAGTTTACGCCTATTAGATAGCCATTTGAAAGGAAATGCACAATAATCGACTATTTTCCCTTCGATTAATGGTTTCGTCAGCACAGTGACAGGTTTAGAACTTAGTATGAGCACAAGTAAAATCGCATACATCGGCAGCTGTAAATAATGCCAGATTGTTGTAAACTCTTCTGGATTGATGACGTATACGTATAGTGTTCGAACGATTGCTCCGTGAAGAATATAAATATAGGCTGTTTTTCGTCCTAAGTTCGTAAAGAATGTCTTTTTGGTTGGTACAAAGGATAAAAACGCAAAGCCTACTAAAAGTGAAAATGAATAAAACATGGCCCGTTTTAAGCCGATATACCATTCTTCATGCCCATTTGCAATATAGGAACGGTTTGCTCCTAACCAAGACTGAACTTCAGCTAGTGGAAATTGAGATACAATAAACCAAACTACTGCAATAAAAACAATACCTAGTAATTTAGAAGACTTCTTTTTCACGATTTCAAAATGTTCTTTCTTCAAATAAAACCCTAGCATAAAGAAAGGAAAATAGGTAAAGGTTCTCTGGATATTAAAATAATGTCCAGCACTTTCGATATATCCGATTCCAATTCCAAAAATAAAAGCGAAAAGGAGTGGATGCTTTAAATTAGAGAAAATAAATAAAAGCATTTTCCACATAAATAAACTGAATATAAACCATAAAGTGAATTGTGGCTGGAAGAAGTCATAAGTGAATATACTTTTGTCATATAATAGGTAATAGTAATAGGCGAAAACTACCTGAAATAGTAAATAAGGTACAAGGATTGTTTTCGCTGTTTTTTCAATGTATCCAGGCCGATTAAAGCCTTTGGATAAAAAGCCTGTAATAACGATGAGGGCAGGCATTCTAAGCAGAGAAAGAAAATTGTTTAATTCGAAGATAAACCAATGATGATGTTTTACTTGCACGATAAAGTGACCAAATACAACTAGAAATACGAGAATAAATCTAGCATTATCAAAAAAAGGGTCGCGTGCCTTGACAATACTAATCGTTAACATCCCCTTAATTTTTATATAGTTACAATATTGGATCGAAATGGTAATTTTAATCAACAAAAAAAGACTTGGAAAAGTCTTAAGTGCACATACAGAGCCAGTATTGCTTCTAAGTTATTTAAATATAATTATAGCTTATCTCGAATATATTTCAATGGAGCCACTAGTAAAAGTAGATAGGAATTTTCTCCTAAACAATTGCTTAAATGGTGATAAAAAACGCCTCTAGCAAAGAAGCTGGAGGCGTTGTTATGTGAAAAAATAGTCCCCGACTACCCGATGTTTGATTGTGGTAAATGAAGATAACTGAATAAAGAGGGGGCAATATTCTAGTGACTCATATTTACACAAAGCATCAATCATTTCTAATGGGTACAGAGAAAGTCGGGGCGACATTGTATGCTTGTACAATGTCTAAAAGGTGTACGATTTTAAAGATCGTACGTACTTATCAAAATTCATAAAATAATAATGAAAATCATTATCAATTAGAATTTTATCTCGTTTTTCTTTTTTTGTCAACAGATGTGTTGGGAAATTTTTTTATAAAATAGAAGAGCAGCTAAATCGTGTTAAAATTTTAATGCAAATTGTATAATTGGAACAATTAACAAAAGGTTTTGAGATTTTTGGAAAATAAAATACATAATGGATGTTCAAAAAGGGTGAATCGATGATAAAACTATTTAAATATTTGAAACCATATCAACTATTCATCGGGCTTGCTCTGTTTTTTCTATTCGTTGAACTTGGAGTAGAGCTCGTACAGCCGTTGTTAATGGCGAAAATTATTGATGAAGGAATTATGCAGAAAGATTTATCGGTCGTTGTTTTTTGGGGCTCTATCATGATGGGGATGGCGCTGTTTTCCTTTCTCGGAGGAATTGTTAATTCTTTTGCTGCTTCACATGTTGCTCAAAGCTTTGGTTACGATGTTCGAAAACGTTTGTTCGCAAAAGTGCAAGCCTTTTCATTTTCTAATTTGAATAAATTTGCTGCCTCTTCGTTAATTACGAGATTAACGAATGATGTAACAATGATTCAAAGTACGGTATTTATGGGCCTTCGCATTATGCTGCGTGCACCGCTAATGGTCATCGGCGGGGTTGTAATGGCGCTTTTCGTCCATGTTCAGTTAGCGCTTATTTTAGTCATTATGATTCCCGTTCTTGTGTTCTTTTTAGTATGGATGATGAAGCAAGCGATGCGTTTATTTAAAGGTGTACAGGAGAGATTAGACCAAGTAAATGGTGTCATACGTGAGAACTTGATGGGAATGAGAGTCATTAAAGTGTTCTTACGAAAAGATCATGAGGTGAAGCGTTTTGCTACAGCAAGTGATGAATTAAAAGAGAAAACAACTGCATCTCTACGATTCATTGAAACGACGATACCGGTATTAATGCTCGTCATGAATGGAGGAATTCTCTTTATTATTTGGCTGGGCAGTGAGTATATTTCGACTGGCGATATTCAAGTCGGAGAGGTAGTCGCTATTGTCAATTATGCAATGAGAATTACAGCTTCCCTCTCTATTTTATCTTGGTTAATGACGGTGGTTGCACGAGCGAAGGCATCGGCAGACCGTGTGAATGACATATTAGATACAGAAATTGATCTTCTTGATGCGAAGGAAACGGGTTATATAGAGGGGGAATATGAAGGAAAGATACAATTTGATTCGGTCTCTTTTCGTTACCCAGGAAGTGAAGCACTTGTATTAAAAAATCTTTCATTTACCGCTGACGCGAGAGAAACGGTAGCGATTATGGGGGCGACAGGATCTGGGAAAACCTCATTGTTTCAATTGATTCCTCGGCTCTTTGATATTGAGTCTGGGTATATTTATTTGGATGATGAAGAGCTTACGCATATACCGCTTCATACGCTTCGAAAGCAAATTGGCTATGTGCCGCAAGAGGCTGTCCTTTTTTCAGGATCCATCCGAGAGAATATTGCGTGGGGCAAGGAAGAAGCTTCTATTGAAGAAATTATGTTGGCAGCCAAACATGCACAAATTCATGAAACCATTATGCAATTACCTAAGCGGTATGAAACAACTTTAGGCCAGAAAGGCATCAACCTTTCTGGTGGACAAAAACAGCGTCTTTCAATTGCTCGTGCCCTTGTTCGAAATCCTAAAATTCTTTTGTTAGATGATAGTACAAGTGCTCTGGATTTAAAAACAGAGGGAAAGTTGCTTCATGCATTAAAAGGGTATAGCTGTACGACGCTTATTATTACTCAAAAGATTAGCACAGCGATGGAAGCGGATAAAATCTTACTGTTAGACGAAGGGGAGCTGATTGCTATAGGGACACATACGCAATTAGCCGAGACGAATGCTCTTTATCAAAAAATTATCCAATCGCAGTTCGGAAAGGAGGGATTGCGATTTGAGGCCAAAAGCTAAGGTGAAAAAGCCGGAAAATTGGTTTCCGACAGTAAAGCGTATTTGGGGTTATTTGCGTGAAAGGAAAAAAGGTATTGTATTTGTCTTACTTATGGTTATTGTGAGCTCTATGCTCGGTTTATTAGGACCTTATCTCGTAGGGGTTGCGATTGATGAATATATTGTAACGAAAGATGGGAGCGGGCTTTTGCTTTTATTGTGCAGCTTGCTTGGTGTTTATGTATTCTATTCTCTTTCAACCTGGCTGCAAAATTATTGGATGATTGGGATAGCTCAACATACAGTTTACCGGATGCGAAGTGATTTGTTTTATCAATTTCAATTACTGCCGATTTCCTTTTTCGATAAACGAAAGCATGGCGAACTGATGAGTCGTGTTACGAATGATATGGAAAATGTTAGTTCTACGTTAAATAGCTCCGTTATTCAGATTTTTTCTAGTGTGTTGACGCTGGTTGGAACGATTGGAGTAATGCTATGGTTAAGTCCGTTATTAACATTGCTAACATTGACGATTGTGCCGCTTATGTTCTATGGCATGAAGTGGATTACCAATCGAACAGGGAAGCTATTTAAAGAGCAGCAGAGCAGCATTGGTGAATTAAATGGATTTATTGAGGAAACCATTTCTGGACAGCGGATTGTCAAAACGTTTTCTCAAGAACAGAAGGTTATTGGAGAATTTTTAGAAAGAAGCGAAAGATACAAACGTTCTTCCTTTTGGGCACAATCTTACTCGGGGTTAATTCCTAAGTTGATGAACTTGCTAAATAACCTTAGCTTTACGATTATTGCAGCAATTGGTGGATATCTGGCGTTAAAGGGTGTTGTTTCAATTGGGGTTATTGTAATTTTCACGGAATACTCGAGACAGTTTACTCGTCCATTGAACGAATTAGCCAATCAGTTTAATACATTGTTATCGGCGATTGCGGGTGCTGAGCGAGTATTTGAAGTGTTAGACGAACGAGAAGAGGCACAAGATGAGAAGGAAGCTAGTGTCCTCCGACATGTGACAGGGAAAGTAGAGTTTGAACAAGTCTCTTTTTCCTATGAAAAAGAAGGAAATAATACGATTAAAGATGTAAGTTTTCATGCTAATCCAGGGGAAACAATCGCACTTGTTGGACCGACAGGAGCGGGAAAAACGACGATTATTAATTTACTATCCCGTTTTTATGAGGTGCAAAGTGGACATATTATGGTAGATGGACAGGATATTAGTAGTATAACAAGAGCTAGCTTGCGCTCTCATATGGGCTTTGTTCTGCAAGATTCGTTTTTATTTCAAGGAACGATTCGTGAAAATATTCGATTTGGACGTCTAGAAGCAAGTGACACAGAAGTTGTTGAGGCTGCTAAACTAGCTAACGCACACTCTTTTATTATGAAGTTGCCTGATCAATATGACACAGTGCTGAAACAGGATGATAGTGGAATTAGCCAAGGACAGCGACAGTTATTATCGATTGCACGAGCGATTCTAGCAAATCCAACGATTTTAATTTTAGATGAATCAACAAGTAACATCGATACAATAACAGAAGTGAAGATTCAGGAAGCGTTGGAACACTTAATGGAAGGAAGAACGAGCTTTGTTATTGCTCATCGCTTAAATACTATTCAACAGGCTGATCAAATTCTTGTGTTAGAAAAAGGGTGTATTATTGAAAAAGGCTCGCATAGAGAATTGTTAGAAGTAAAAGGGTTTTATTATGAGTTGTATCATAGTCAATTAAAAGGAGATAAGATTGGTTAACTTCTACATGCTATTCAGGGAAAAGGCTGAATAGCATGTTTTTTTATGAACAAATCCAATTTGTTGCATATAAAAGAAAGCGGTTACTTATAATTCAGAATAGAAGGATAATTATATGGTGGATTCTTGTATGGTACATAGCTAATCATCAAAGGAGGTGGGCGGATGGTTCACACGACCTTTCTTTCTTAAGCATCTAATTTTTTCAAAAATGATGAAGAGGGGTTGAAGGAGAATGAAAGCGCTTAAATCGTTGATTATTTGGGGAATTGTATCGGCTATAGGAGCGTGGAGTTTTGCAGCAATCGCCTTAAACCGAGGAGAAAGTATTAATGCTATTTGGCTTATAATAGCAGCTCTTAGTGTATATGCAGTTGCCTATCGTTTTTATAGTAAGTTTATTGCTAGAAAAGTGTTTGAATTAGATGATAATAGGAAAACGCCTGCAGAAATCCATAATGATGGGAAAGATTATGTACCGACGAATAAATGGGTGTTATTCGGTCATCACTTTGCTGCGATTGCTGGTGCAGGTCCGCTTGTCGGCCCCGTTTTGGCAGCGCAAATGGGGTATTTACCTGGAACCATTTGGCTTATTGTTGGGGTTGTTTTGGCGGGAGCTGTACAGGATTTTATTATTCTATTCGGATCGATGCGTCGTAATGGTAAGTCGCTTGGAGAGATGATTAAAGAGGAAATGGGGCCAATTACGGGTTTAATCGCAATGGTAGGCATTTTAGGTATTATGATTATTTTATTAGCGGTCCTTGCTCTCGTAGTGGTAAAAGCTTTAATTGGTAGTCCATGGGGGATGTTCACGATTGCGGCAACGATTCCGATTGCGGTTTTTATGGGAATCTATATGCGTTATATTCGGCCGGGACGAGTCGGAGAAGGTTCGATTATCGGTATTATTCTATTAATACTCGCTTTATACTTTGGTCAATACGTGTCAGAAAGTGAAACGCTAGCGCCATTATTCACATTTAGTGGTGAAACGATTGCAATCATGATGATTATATATGGATTTGTAGCATCTGTTCTCCCGGTTTGGCTGCTGCTTGCTCCGCGTGATTATTTAAGTACATTTTTAAAAATTGGGACGATTATCGGTTTAGCATTAGGGATTTTATTTGTATTACCGGTGCTTGAAATGCCAGCTGTAACTCAGTTTATCGATGGTACGGGTCCTGTATTCTCCGGTAACTTGTTCCCGTTCTTATTTATTACAATCGCTTGTGGAGCCGTATCGGGTTTTCACTCTCTTATTGCTTCTGGAACAACACCGAAAATGATTGAACGTGAATCGCATGCTCGTCCAATTGGTTATGGTGCGATGTTAACGGAGTCGTTTGTTGCTATTATGGCCATCATTGCAGCTTGTGTAATAACGCCAGGTATCTACTTTTCTCTTAATAGTCCAGCTGCCGTCATTGGAACGGATGCAGTGTCAGCAGCAACGACCATTTCTGAATGGGGGTTTGTCATTACCCCGGATGATATTACGACGCTTGCTAATGATGTAGGGGAAGAAACGATTCTATCTCGTACGGGCGGGGCTCCGACGTTTGCGATTGGAATGGCCTATATTTTTTCAGGAATCATTGGCGGGAAGGCCTTGATGGCTTTTTGGTATCATTTTGCGATTCTCTTTGAAGCCTTGTTTATTTTGACCACGGTAGATGCGGGGACGAGAGTGGGCCGCTTTATGATTCAAGATATTATCGGAACGGTTTATAAGCCTTTTAAGAAAACAGAAAAGTGGCTTCCAAACGTAATAGCGACCTTCTTATGTGTATCTTTGTGGGGATATTTCCTCTATCAAGGGGTTATCGATCCTCTTGGAGGAATTAATACTCTTTGGCCGTTATTTGGGATTGCCAATCAAATGTTGGCTGCCATTGCTCTCTTACTGGGGACAACGGTATTGTTTAAAATGGGAAAGAAAGCGTATACATGGGTTACGCTTGTACCGACAACCTTCTTATTAGTGATTACAATGACAGCCGGTTGGCAAAAGTTATTCCATGAAAATCCTGCGATCGGTTTCTTAGCACATGCGAATAAATTTAAAGACGCTTATGATAATGGGGAAGTGCTTGCACCAGCAAAAGATTTGGCTCAAATGAAGCAAGTCATTATTAATGATTATGTCGATGCAGCATTATGTGCAATTTTTATGATCGTGGTAATTACAGTTTTAATTTCGGCGATTAGATTATGGATTAAAATATTAAAGAATCAAAAAATTGATTCACATGAAACGCCTTACGTCTCATGAACATGAGTGGGGGAATGAAGAATGGTAAAGAAAATAGTAAATATGTTACGTTATCGTAAGCAGTTTATTAGTTTGCTTGTCGGTGTTCCGAGTTATGAAACATATGTGGAACATATGAAAGAACATCATCCGCACGAACCGATTAAAAGTCGTAAAGTATTTTTCTGTGAAGTACAAGAAGAACGATATAACGCAAAGGGTGGCAAAGTATCTCGTTGCTGTTAATAAAAGTATGAGGAAGGGTCCTCCGTTGTGAGGATTCTTTTTTTTGGCCTATTTTGGCCTTGAGATAGGCCCGACATTCTTTGAAATATATTTTCGTGCATGATAATGCGAAATTTAGAAGCAGAGGAATCTAGGTGGTATGGCATTATAGATGGTTTAATATAATACATGTAACAAAAAATAACATTCACGAAAAAAATTAAATAAATGTATTGAATTTTCAGAAAAATAATCATATGATATATAATATAACACGATATGTAAGAAATATTAACATAAAAGGGAGAGGGAATTATGCAATTAGCAGATTCGGTATTTATGTTTGTTGCTACAATGTTAGTTTGGTTAATGACTCCGGGAATTGCCTTATTTTATGGAGGAATGGTACGAAGTAAAAATGTGCTAAGTACAGCAATGCATAGTTATATGCCAATGGCTGTTATTTCTCTTCTTTGGGTAGTTATTGGATACTCGCTTGCATTTTCTCCAGGAAATACTTTCATCGGTGGACTAGATTGGGTCGGATTAAAAGGGGTAGGTTTTGAACCTGGACCATATAGCGATACAATTCCTCACAGTTTATTTATGGTATTTCAAATGACCTTCGCGGTTTTAACCGTTTCAATCATCGCTGGCGGTGTTGCTGAGCGTATGAAATTTTCAGCCTTTTTAATTTTCTCCATTTTATGGTCGTTGTTTGTATACGCTCCGGTTGCACACTGGGTATGGGGTGGCGGATGGTTACACGCAATTGGTGCAATCGATTTTGCTGGCGGCAACGTTGTACACATTTCATCTGGTGTAGCTGGTTTAGTACTAGCAATTATGTTAGGGAAACGTAAAGAATCCGCAAATAGTTCTCCGCACAATCTTCCATTAACATTTCTTGGTGCATCACTAATTTGGTTTGGTTGGTACGGATTTAATGTAGGAAGTGCTCTTACAATTGATGAAGTAGCTATGAATGTATTTGTAAACACAGCGGTTGCAGCAGCAGCTGGGATTATTGGTTGGTTAGTTGTCGAAAACATGATCAACAAAAAGCCAACGATGCTTGGAGCAGTATCAGGAGCTCTTGCAGGTCTTGTAGCAATCACGCCAGCTTGTGGATTTGTCACTCCTTCAGCTTCTATTATTATTGGCCTTATTGGCGGGGCATTATGCTTCTGGGCCATCTTCTCATTGAAATCAAAATTAGGCTATGATGATGCCTTGGATGCTTTTGGATTACATGGAATTGGCGGAACATGGGGCGGTGTTGCAACAGGATTATTTGCAACAACTTCTGTAAACGCCGGTGGAGCAGATGGTTTATTCTATGGTGATGCTAGCTTATTATGGAAAAGCTTAGTTGCTATTATCGCTACTTATATATTCGTTGCAGTTGTCACATTCATTATTGCGAAAGTTACTAGTATTTTTGTACCGCTTCGTGTGAATGAGGAAGATGAGTCGGTTGGTCTTGATATTTCTTTACATGGTGAAAAAGCATACCACGAATCAATTTAAAGGAAGGTGATTATATATGAGTGAGATATTAACGAAAATTGATATTATTACCCGGCCGATTAATTTCGAGAAATTTAAAGCGGAGCTTGCAAAAATTGGGGTAAGTGGGATTACCGTATCGGATGTGAAGGGCACGAGTCTTCAAAAAGGCTATATTGAAACATATCGTGGAGTCAATCGAGAAAATTCATTACATGATCGAATTAAAATTGAAATTGTCGTTTGTGAAGTTCCTGTTCGAGATGTAGTGGATGTGACAAGGAAGTTTTTAAGTACAGGAAAACCAGGGGATGGGAAAATATTCATTTATGAATTAGCGAATGTAGTAAAAATTAGCACAGGTGCAGAAGGTTATGATGCACTGAAAGATGAGAAGTAAACATCTTTTGAAAAAGGAGCGGTCATAATGGGAAGGTTAGTTCGTATTGTTACGGCGAAGAAACAGAAGATTGTTAATACGCTTATAGCAGAGAAGGTGTATGAACCTACGGACCGTTCCTTTTTATTAGACTTACCATTAAAGAATTTAGAAGACCTCCTATTAATTCAAAGGGAATCGATGATTGATCAAGAAAACAATCAAATGTAGAAGGAGCCGTTCTTCTTCCTCTTTAGATGGAAGGGCGGTTTTCTTGTTTTACCCATAGAAATTTTTTTACATTCCGACTATAATGAGTGAAGAAATAATTATTGCGCATTTTTTCTGGTTTTTTCACGTTTTTCGCTTTTTTAACACCATTTTTTGTTTGGTAAATAAAAAAGACGAGGGTGTTAATCAAATCTTAGATATAAAACAAAAAAGAACCTTTTTAAATAGACTAAACGAGAAACAAAAGAGTAGGTTGGTGGGATGAAAAAATGGATCGATTTTCAATTCAATCTGTATTAAATATTGTAAATGATTTTTTACCAATGGAGAATGCATCAATTGCTGTGTCTGATGAAAAGCAATTTATTTATTATCAACCGAGTAAACAAATTGACTTAAAGATTCAACCAGGGGACATAATAAATAGCGACACTATAACGTACAAAGCGTTAAGTGATCAAAGAAAGGTTTCTGAGCACGTTGATAATAATAGCTTTGGTATTCCATATTTCGGAGTTGCTGTGCCGATTATGGATGGAGATAAACCAAAGGGAGTCGTTACAGCTATTCTGCCTTCCAAGCCGCTTTTACTTTCTACATCATTCTTAACCGTGAAAACGAATGATCGTTGGATGCCTATTCCGAATGATGAAATTATGTATTTGGAAGCACAAAATCGAAAAACACGTATTCAGTCGAGTCGTGTCAATGGCTTTCATAAACTGAATTTAAGTGAGCTTGAACTTGTGTTACCAACGGATAACTTCATTAGAGTGCATCGTTCATATATTGTGAATATCCACTTTATTGAGGAAATCTTGCCAGATTTCCATTCGACTTTTTTACTTGTGATGAAGGATAAGTCGAAAATTCAAGTGAGTCAAACATATGCAAGTCAATTTAGACGAGCGTTAGGTTTCTGATTTATTGGCTTTTTTTCTTCTTTGTGCCTTAAAAATTCTGGTTTAATTTATTTTTAAGGCCTTTCATTCCAAAATGAATGTGACTCTAACGTTAGATTGTTAAAATGAACAAGTATAGAAAAGCGGAAATGGGGGACTTTTGTATGAACGAAAGCGTTTTCAAGAAAATTCGCAATAAACAATTTCAAGATAAAATTGTAACTGCCAAGGAAGCTGCTTCATGGATTGAAGATGGCATGGTACTTGGTATGAGTGGATTCACTCGTGCTGGTGATGCTAAAGTTGTTCCAATGGCACTTGTTGAAAGAGCAAAAACTGAACAATTTAAAGTAGACGTATATACTGGTGCTTCATTAGGGCCAGAAGTTGATAAATTTATGGCAGAAGCTGGAGTTATCCGTAAGCGCGGACCGTTCCAAGGGGATGCTGGGATTCGTGGCAAAATTAATAAGGGCGAAGTTACTTATGTTGATGCACATTTATCTCATAATGCTGAATTAGTTCGTCAAGGAATTATGGGACCAATCGATTATGCAATTATCGAAGCTGCTGCAATTACTGAAGATGGTTTGTTAATTCCAACAACATCTGTAGGTAACTCACCAATCTTCGTTCAAGAAGCGAAAAACATTATCATTGAGTTGAACATTACGCATCCTGATTCATTAGAAGGTATTCATGATATCTATGTACCTGCTCCACAAGGTGAGCGTGAAGCAATCCCGATGACGAAAGCTTCAGATCGTATCGGAACAATTGGTATTCCGTTAGATCCAGCAAAAGTTAAAGGTATTGTAATTTCTGAAGAGCCAGATGCTCCTTCATTAATCGTTCCTCCAGATGAGGAAACACAAACAATGGCAAACCTTTTATTAGATTTCTTCCGCGAAGAAATTAAAGCTGGTCGCTTAACAAATAAATTAGCGCCACTTCAATCAGGTGTAGGTTCTGTAGCAAACGCGGTATTAGATGGCTTTGCTAATTCTGAATTTGAAGATCTTGAAGTGTCTTCAGAAGTACTTCAAGATGCTGTATTCAACTTAATCGATGCAGGTAAAGTTAAATTCGCAGCAGCTACTTCAATTACACTTACTGAAGAGTTACAGAAAAAAGTATATGGCAACTTAGAAGCTTATGCTGATAAAATTTGCTTACGTCCACAAGAGATTTCTAACCACCCAGAAATTATCCGTCGACTCGGTTTAATTTCAATCAATACAGCGTTAGAACTTGATATCTATGGAAATGTTAACTCTACACACGTTTCAGGTACAAGAATGATGAACGGTATCGGTGGATCTGGAGATTTCGCTCGTAACGCTCGTCTAGGTATTTTCGTAACGAAATCTTACGCAAAAGGTGGAAACATCTCAAGTATCGTACCTATGGTTTCACACGTAGACCATACTGAGCATGATGTGGATGTAATCGTAACTGAACAAGGTATCGCTGACTTACGTGGACTAGCTCCAAAAGAACGCGTTGAATTAATCATTAACAACTGTGCACACCCAGATTATCGTGAACAGCTTTGGGCTTACTTCAACGAAGCTGTTGAGAAAACTGGTGGTCATCAGACTCCACACGTTCTTGAAAAAGCATTATCTTGGCACGTTAACCTTGCTAAGAACGGTACAATGAAAGAAGCTTCTCTTCAAGAGCAAAAATAATAGATAAACAATTCGCTATGGCATTTGCTGTAGCGAATTTTTTTTGGACAAGCAAGTTATACATTCTGAATTACTAGATAGTATAAACAGATTATGTAGATTTATACAAAGAATGAAAATTCATTAACATGTCATAAGGTGATTCGGTAAGGCTAATATGGAAAAATAATAATAAAAAATGTTGTAGGTTGAGAAAGTGTGTTACACTGCAATCAGTAATAGAAAAAAAGAAATTATATATTTCTCCATCTTATTGAATTGAGAAAAAATGTGGAGGAGGGGAACTGTTGTTTAAATCAAAACTGCATTTTTGGACCTTTGAGCTGTTGATGATTGCTGTGCTTATTTTTGTAAGTACAAAAATTTCATTTCTATTCGAACCAATTGGTATTTTCATTACAACTTTGTTTTTTCCTATTCTGATTGCAGGGTTTCTATTTTTTCTCTTTAATCCGATTGTGACATTTTTAACGAAAGGGAAAGTACCGAAAGGATTGGCGATTCTCCTCATTTATGTTGTCTCCCTTAGTTTAATTGGTCTGTTAATTGGTTTATTAGGTCCATCTCTATCGAAACAGGTTACAGAATTGATCAATGATATTCCAGGCTATTTCAATGAGGCTAGGAAATTCATTGAGGATATGTCCGAAACAATGTGGTTTAAGTGGACGATGGAGCAGGATTATGTTTCATTAGAGGAGATTGGGAATACACTTCAAAACTATTTAACGACACTGCCAAGTAATATAACGAATAGTCTTTCATCCATTTTTAGCGTAGCAACGAACATTACATTAGTCATTGTGACAGTTCCATTTATTTTATTTTATATGTTAAAGGATGGGCATAAATTCTCGCGTGCTTTATTACGCTTTGTACCGAAAGGATATCGAAAGTCTGGGTTAGTCATCTTAAGAGAGACAATGGAAACATTAGCAACATACATACAAGGTCAACTGCTAGTCTGTTTCTTTGTTGGTGTCGGGACGTTTATTGGGTATTTAATTATTGATTTACCATACGCGATTTTGTTTGCTTTAATATGTGCCATTACAAATATTATCCCGTATGTTGGTCCGTTCTTAGGCGGAGCACCAGCTTTTGTTATCGCGTTAATTCATTCTCCAACACAGGCTGTTTTGGTGATTGTCGTCATTACAATTGTACAACAGCTTGATGGAAATTTAATTTCACCACTTGTGATTGGGAAGAAGTTGAACACACATCCATTAACAATTATTATTCTTTTACTTGTTGCTGGCAATCTAGCTGGTGTTTTAGGGATGATTTTGGCTGTTCCAACATATTCGGTAGTCAAAACTATCGTTTTAAATATCGTGAAGTTTATAAAACTGCGTAAAAAAGAGCAGGATGAAGAAATATTAGAGTGAATAAAAGCGAGTTCTTATAGGAGCTCGCTTTTATTGTTTTATCTGAAAGGTGTGTGAAACCGCGGTTTCACACGCATGGGTCAAAAATTGTATAGATCAACAATATTTAATTAACAAAGCCATCTGCAAATAAACAGGATATAATAAAAAACGTTCGAACACGTTCTTTATAATTGATAATATTCACGAATTAAATACGAAATCCACTTGCAATGTGGGTTGTTTTTAATGTTCTCTAACAAGCCCTTTGTAATAGCTAGGCTTGTATTTGTTTTGAATAGATTATCTTTTAGAATTTGTAGCGATTCTTGCTCAATTGGATTTTCGATATCACCGATTTTTTGTTCAATTAGTGCAGCAATATGTTCTGTTGTTACCTGTTCATGTATAGGTTCTTTAATAATACGTATAATATCTCCTGAAATGAAAGGGATTGTTGAATGTTGAGCTAGTAAAGCTGTTTTTTCGACGAGTGATTTAGTTAATGAATCTATATCTAACGGTAAATTAAAGCGAAGATACAAGCCTGAGTAAATTTGTATAAACCCTTTAATACAAATTAATAAATCGTATTTCGTTTCCTCAATCTGTTCACCATATAATTGATCTAATATATACAGGATGCTTTCATTAATGTGACTGTCATAGTAATCATGTTTAGAGATTAGTTCCTCATTAAAGGTTTGTGTTTGTTCTTTAAGAAACATTTTAGCGAAAGCTGAATGTTTACTGAAAGAACGGAATGTTGTGAAGTAGAATACATAAAGAAGTTCTTCCTTGTTTGAACAATTTCTGACTGACTGGTCAATATCAGCTGTGATTTGCATCATAAAGTAATCAATTAATGCCAGAATTAATTCGTCCTTTGATTTAAATGAAAGGTAAAAAGCTCCTTTTGAGATACCGCAGTGCTCCGTAATTTGTTGAACAGAAGTTGCCTCGAAGCCTTGCTCTGAAAATAGCTCCAATGCTTTATCCATTATTAATTGTTTTTTGACCATCTATTAAAATCGCTCCTACATAATTTATTGACAATTGACTGATTAGTCATTAGTATAAATAATTGAATTGAACAAGTCAATTAAAGGCAGGTGCAAAGGTGAAAAGTTTAGTTAATTTTGTCTTGAAAAATAAACTAGCAGTTTGGTTACTGACAATTATCATCACTGTCTCAGGAATTTATTCCGGTACACGAATGAAAATGGAGACGATACCAGATATCTCAATTCCATATTTAATGGTAACAGCAGTGTATCCGGGTGCAACTCCTGAAAAAGTAATGGATGATGTGTCTATACCATTAGAGAAAACACTTGAAAGCTTAGAAGGAGTAAAAGCTATTTACTCAAATTCATATTCTAACATGGCAAGCCTGCAGGTAGAGTATGATTATGAAAAAGATATGGATGAAGCAAAGCGTGAAATCCAAGCTGTGCTTGATACAGTGTCACTGCCTGAAAGTGTCGAAGAACCATCAATTTCTAAGATTAGTATGAATATGATGCCTGTTGTTGCATTAAGTGTAAGCAGTACGGAAGGAGACATTGTCGGGCTAACAAAGACAGTCGAAGAAAGTTTATTGCCAAAGATTGAGAAAATTGACGGTGTTGCTTCTGCAACAATTACCGGTCAACATATTGAAGAAGTTGAATTAACATACGATGAAGAAAAAATGGCTTCTTTAGGTGTGACAGAAGAAGACGTTGAAAAGATGATTCAAGCAAGTGATATGGCCGTATCGCTAGGTCTATTTGAGTTTGAAGAATCAGAACAAGCGGTTTCCGTTGACGGGAAGTTCATGACAGCAAATGAGTTAAAGGAAATGTTAATTCCGGTAACACCATCAGCTGCAAACCCAGCACCAGTTGTAGAACTTGGTGACATTGCAAAAATTGAAGTAGTTGGGAAAGTGGAGTCTGTATCTCGTACGAATGGTGAAGAAGCCATTGCGATTCAAATCGTAAAAGCACAAGATGCAAACACTGTAACAGTTGTTAATGAGGTAAAAGAGTTAATGAAAGAAGAAGAGAAGAGCATTGACGGACTTGTTGTTGATATAACACTTGACCAAGGTGCCCCAATCGAGGAATCCGTTACAACAATGATTGAGAAAGCAGTATTTGGCGGTTTAATTGCTGTTTTAATCATTTTGCTATTCTTACGTGACTTCAAATCAACGATTATTTCGATTGTCTCCATTCCAGTTTCAATTTTCATGGCGTTATTATTATTAAACTGGATGGATATTACGTTAAATATTATGACGCTCGGTGCGATTACGGTTGCGATTGGTCGTGTGATTGATGACTCGATCGTGGTAGTAGAAAACATTTATCGTCGTTTGCATTTAAAAGAAGAGAAGTTGTCAGGGCGGGCGTTAGTTCGTGAAGCGACGATTGAAATGTTTAAACCAATCTTGTCGTCTACATTAGTAACGGTTGCGGTATTCGCACCACTCATCTTTGTAGGTGGTATGGTTGGAGAGCTGTTTATGCCATTTGCATTGACAATGACGTTTGCGCTTGGAGCATCGTTAATTGTCGCTATTACAATCGTTCCAGCTCTTTCTCATTTCTTGTTTAAGAAAAAATTATATAGTGAGAAAGCAGAAGGACATCATAAAGAACAAGGGAAACTGTCAAAGTGGTATAAAGGAATTCTTAAATGGACATTAAACCATAAAATTGTCACTTCTGTAGTTGCTGTAGCGATGTTAGTAGGAAGTTTAATGTTAACACCACTTATTGGCTTTAGCTTCTTAGGTAGTGAAGAAGAGAAAGTGATGTATTTAACATACACACCAAAAGCTGGTGAACTCGAAGAAGAGACTTTAGCCAATATGGCAGCCGTTGAAGAAAAAATGCTTAAGCGTGATGAAATTGATATTGTTCAAGTTTCTATTACAAATAGTACTGATCCAACAGCGGTTATGATGGGTGGAGGGTCTGGCGGTGGGTTAATGTATTTAATCTTTGACCCAGACACAGAAAACTTTGCGGATGTAAAAGCAGAAATTGAAGACTATGTATTTAATATCGGTCAAACAGGCGAATGGAAGAGTCAAAACTTCTCAGCAGGTTCCGTTTCGAGCAATGAAATTAGCTACACATTCTACAGTGAAGATTTAGATGACTTAAATGAAGCTGTAGGAATGGTAGAAAAAGTATTAGCAGATAATGACGGCTTAAAAGATGTGTCATCTAGCGCAGAAGAAAGCTATGAAGAATTTACATTCAAAGTAGAACAAGATGAACTATTACAATATGGTTTAACAACAGGACAAATTGTGCAGATGTTAAGCCCGCATACGCAACAAAATGTATTAACAACAGTTGAAAAAGACGGAAACACGTTAGAAGTCATTGTACAACAAGAAGCTGAAGCAGCACCTAAATCCATTGATGATATGCTTGAAAAAGAAGTGCCAACCGCTTCAGGAAAAACAGTGGAGCTTTCAGAAATCGTAAAGGTAGAAGAAGGGTTCGCTTTAAATACGCTTTCTCGTAGTAAAGGTGAATACTATGCGACAGTATCTGGTACGGTTTTAGGCGATGATATTTCAAAAGTATCGGCTGAAGTGGATAAAGAGATTGATAAATTAGACCTACCAAATGGGGTTGAACTAGGTGTTGCTGGTGTAACAGCTGACATTAATGAAACATTCACACAACTAGGTCTTGCAATGATTGCAGCGATTGCAATTGTATACTTTATCTTAGTTGTCACATTCGGTGAAGGTTTAGCGCCATTTGTGATTCTTTTCTCATTACCATTTGCAGTTATCGGTTCATTTGTCGGCTTATTAATTGCAGGTGAAACAATCTCTGTATCAGTAATGATGGGTCTACTCATGTTAATCGGTATCGTTGTAACAAACGCAATCGTACTTGTAGATCGAATCATTCATATGGAACGTGAAGGTATGCCGATGCGTGAGGCTATCCTTGAAGCAGGAGCAACGCGTCTACGCCCAATCTTAATGACAGCTATTGCAACAATCGGTGCATTAATTCCACTAGCAATTGGCTCTGGTGGCGGCGGTTTAATTTCAAAAGGACTAGGTATTACAGTAATCGGCGGTTTAGCAAGTTCTACGTTACTGACGTTAATTATCGTACCGATTGTATATGAAGTATTATCTAAACTATTTAAGAAGAACCGTAAAGAAATAGAAGAAAACTAATCGTAAAAGCTTGGTTTACAACATAAAGCGCGTGTCGGATGGTCATTCCGGTACGCGCTTTTATAGTGCTTCTTCATTTATAAAGAAATGGGCTCGGTTTTATCATTCCTCTTATTTACATATATGGAATAAATGCATATAATATTTATTAACCAATGGTCAATAAAAGGAGTAAAAGATGTCACCTAGAAAATCCGTTGAACAAGAATTAACAAGAAGTATGATTATTGATACTGCAAGAACTTTATTTGCGCAATCTGGCTATCAGCACGTATCTATGAGAAAAATCGCGCAGGCATTAGGGTATTCTCATGGTGCGCTTTATTATCATTTTCAAAATAAAGCGGAACTATTTTATGCAATTGTTGCTAAGGATTTCTCTTTATTAAATCATTTATTAATCGAAATTATGAATGAACAGCTGACGAACACGGAGAAAGTAAAGAAAATCCTGTTGCGATTTATTCAATTTGGTTTAGATTATCCGAATCATTATGAACTGATGTTTTTAACAAGAAACCGCGATATCCAGCAGCATTTACAACTGGCTCCAGCGGAAAGCTATGAGCAATTTGCACAAGCTTTGTCAACATTATGTGACTGGCGAGTAACCGCTCAAGCAATCTGGTCTGTTTTTTTAGCGGTTCATGGCTTTGTCAGCGTTCATTGTCGTAATGAGCAAACATATGAGGAAGTGGAAGGGGTAGCAAAGACTCATGTCACATTTATGCTAAAAGGTCTTGGTATAGAAGAAGAGGGATAATTGCTGAAAAAATCGCCTAAGGGCGTATTTTTTCAGCAATTAATTGACCAATGGTCAATTAATAAAAGGGAGTGAATCACTTGAAAAAAGCACTTGTATTGGGCGCGACGGGAAGTATAGGAAGTGCACTTGTTTATGAATTGGTGAATAGAGGAGTCGAAGTAACTGCTTTTGCCCGAAGTGGGGATCAGTTAAATAAGCTATTTGGAAATCAGCCAGTGAAGGTAACAATCGGTGATGTATTTCAACAAGATGATGTAGAGAAGGCTGCAGAAGGTGTAGATGTTGTATTCCATGCTATTAATATCCCTTATCCAGAATGGCAGGAAAAGCAGCCGCTATTACTGACCAATATTTTAGAGGCAGTAAAGAAAACAGGAACGAAGCTTGTGATGATAGATAATATTTATGCATATGGAAGAAGTTATGGCGTTCCTGTTACAGAGGAAGTAAAGAAAAAACCACATACGAAAAAAGGGAATATTCGTTTACAGTTAGAGCAGATGGCGAAGCAGTCACGTGTACCACTTTTGATTACGCATCTTCCAGATTTTTATGGACCGAACGCTGGAAGTACATTGCTCAATTATACATTTCAAGCAATGATTCAGAATAAAAAAGCAAGGTATATAGGCAATCAAATGTTAGCCAGGGAATTTATTTATACACCAGATGGAGCAAAAGCAATTGTTGAATTAGCGTTTCAAAATCGCTTTGATGGGGAGAGTTGGAATATCCCCGGGGCAGGGACAATTACAGGAACAGACATTATAAGGATTGCTAAGCAGGTTACAGGGTATAACAAAAAGGTCTCTACTGTCAGTAAAAATATGATTCGCTTCATAGGGGTATTTGATTCTTTTATGAGAGAGTATGTAGAAATGTATTACTTAAACGAAGAGCCTGTTGTGTTAAATGGTGATAAATATGAACGAGCAATTGGTCCTGTACCAAAAACGCCATATGAAGAAGGAATTAAACAAACGTTATTAAGCATAAAAAATAACAGCCTAACTAGTTGATAGGCTGTTATTTCGGATATAAGCTGAATGTTCTTGTATTTATAATCCGAGTGAAATATATTTTGTTTCTAAAAACTCTTCAATCCCTTGGTGTCCGCCTTCGCGACCTAGTCCACTTTGTTTAAACCCGCCAAATGGAGCTTGAGGAGTGGACGGTAGACCATCATTTAAACCGACAATACCGAATTCCAGCGCTTCAACAACACGGATGCCGCGGCTAATATTTTCAGTAAATACGTAGGCCGCTAACCCATAGATGGAGCTGTTCGCTCGTTCAATGACTTCTTCTTCCGTTTTAAAGGAAGTAATCGGTGCAAGCGGACCAAATGTTTCTTCTGTCATACAGAGCATGCTGTCATCGATGTTTGAAAGAACAGTCGGTTCTAAAAATAGACCATTCACTACTTTTCCGCCTGTTTCAAGCTTAGCGCCACGACGAACAGCATCCTCAATATGAGCTAATACTTTATCAACTGCATGCTGGTCGATGAGTGGACCAATATCGACCCCTTGTTCAAGACCGTTTCCTACTTTTAACTCTTTTACTTTAGCAACAAATGTTTCGATGAACTGATTATAAATCGATTCATGTACGTATATTCGGTTCGAGCAGACGCATGTTTGACCAGCGTTCCGGAATTTAGAGCTAATTACACCATTCACAGCCTTTTCTAAATCTGCATCTTCTAAGACGATAGAAGGGGCGTGTCCACCCAGTTCCAAAGAAATTTTTTTAACGGTTTCGGCAGAGCCTTTCATTAATGTTTTTCCTACTTCGGTAGAGCCAGTAAACGTCAATTTGCGAACGCGAGGGTCTTGAAGCCATGTGTCGCCAATTTCGGATGACTTGCCAGTGACAAGGTTGATGACTCCTTTTGGAATCCCAGCTTGCTCTGCAAGTTCGACAATTTTTAGAGCTGTAATGGGTGTTAGGTTTGCTGGTTTGATGACAACTGTACAGCCAACGACGAGTGCTGGTGCTACTTTACGTGTAATCATAGCTGCTGGGAAATTCCATGGCGTGATGACAGCAACTACACCTACAGGCTGCTTGGAGACGAATAGACGTTTATTCGATTGTGTCGCTGGAATCATTTCTCCATATACGCGTTTTCCTTCTTCTGCAAACCAAGAAAGAAAGCCGTTTGCATAGGTCATTTCGCCGATAGCCTCTTTTAATGGTTTCCCTTGTTCTTCTGTCATAATCTTTGCAATTTCTTCTTTATTAGCATCAATTAAGTGATACCATTTCCAAATCAAATCAGCACGTTCATAGACTGAGAGAGCAGACCAGCTTTTAAGTGCTTCATAAGCCGCATCGGTAGCTTTTTTAGCTTCATTGGCCCCGCCGATAGGTATAGTAGCAATGACTTCGTTCGTCGCTGGGTTCGTTACATCCATGCGTTCGAGTCCAAAATCAGACCATTCTCCATTGATGTATAAATCGTATTGCTTCATATGAAAAACCTCCCTATATATGATTATGTATAGTAAAACATGCTAGTTATTATCTATTATATATATAATGAAGAATCTATTAAATAAAGAAGGCTTATCAGAACAAATAAACAGCTGCCCTTTAAAAAGGACAGCTGTTTTGAGAAGATATTTAGGCAGCAGTGTCTGCCTCTACGTTTGCTTTATTAGGATCAAATTCTTTTTCTGATTTAGAGATAACAACTGTTGCAACACCGTTACCAATTAAGTTTGTAACCGCACGTGCTTCCGACATGAAACGGTCCACACCTAATAGAAGAGCCATACCTTCAACAGGAATCATTGGGAATGCTGCTAATGTAGCGGCAAGTGTGATGAAACCGGAACCAGTTACACCAGCTGCACCTTTAGATGTTAGCATTAAAATCCCAAGTAGAGTGATTTCTTGCCAGATTGTTAAATCAACTCCGTAGGCTTGTGCAATAAAGATAGCAGCCATTGATAAGTAGATGGATGTACCATCAAGATTGAAAGAGTACCCAGTTGGTACAACTAACCCAACAACTGGTTTTGAACAACCGTATTTTTCAAGCTTGTTCATCATACTAGGAAGAGCCGACTCAGATGAAGATGTTCCGACTACAAGCATAATTTCGTGTTTGATGTAAGCGATAAATTTGAAAATGTTAAAGCCATATGCTTTTGCAATACTACCTAGAACAAAGACGATAAATAGGAACATTGTTAGATAAACGGCACCCATTAATTGAGCTAACGAACTAAGTGAACCAAGACCGAATTTCCCGATTGTGTATGCCATTGCACCAAATGCTGCAAGTGGTGAAATTTTCATTACCATACCAACAATTCCGAAGAAAACATCCGCCAATTGTTGGAATAGTGTGACAACTGGTTTTCCTTTTTCACCCATAGCTGCAAGTGAAAGACCAAATAGAATCGCAAACAATAATATTGGTAGCAATTGACCGCCAGCCATTGCTGCAACTGCGTTATCTGGAATAATGCTTGAAATAAAGGCGATAGCGCCATGCTCTGATTCTGCAGCCGCTGTTGTGTATTGAGAAACATCAGCACCGGCGTCTTCTACAGCGCTCATATTAAATCCTTTACCAGGGCCCCACACGTTTACAACGATAATTCCAATAGCAAGAGCAATCGTGGAAACGATTTCAAAATACAATAAAGCTTTCCCACCGATTCGGCCAATCTTCTTCATATCACCCATGCCGCCGATTCCGATTACAACGGTAAAGAAGATGATTGGAGCGATTACCATTTTAATTAATTTAATAAACCAGTCAGCTAATACTTTTAACTCAGCACCAAAAGCCGGGAAGAAGTATCCGACTGCAATACCGAGAACGATACCAAGTACAACTTGAACTGTTAAATTTTTTAGAATTTTCAAGATGCATTCTCCTTTGTTATATAATAGGTTCATTACAACTGTCTACATTGTAACAGGTGGAGGAGAATGATATTTTTTTTGGTGATATTGTTCTTTTTGGTCTTTTTGTTCTGGATGGAATTGGTTATTTTAACATGCAAAAAAGCTATCCCTATATAAGGATAGCTTGAATTCTAATGTTCAAAAGGTTTAATAAGTCCATAAAGAGTTTCAATAACAGGCAATTGAATCCCAGCTTTATTGGCTAATCGTAAGGCACCGCCTTGTAAATGTTCGACTTCTAATGTTAAACCTTTTCGACGATCTTGGTGCATGGAAGAAGTAGATTCGTGTGGTAACGTTTGTAAATTAGTGACAGCTTGATTTAGTTGCTCTTCACTAATTGAAACGTGATACGCATTAGCTAGATTTTTCATCTCAATCAGCACTTTATGCAATAAGTTGAAAGTGGAAGGAGATTGCCGGATTGGACCGATTGGTAGATTCGCGGCGGTTGTTACGCCTGAAAAAGCTGTAATGAACATATATTTATTCCACATTCTCATCAGAATTTGTTTAGACTGACGAGCATCGATTACAGCTGTGCTCATCACTTGTTCAAGCTCTTCACAAAAGCCTGTTTGTGAAGGGTGTAAAGGGCCAAATATTAAGTCATGATTTTGGCTGGAATGAATCACATGACCTTTTTCGTTTAAGGTTGTGATAATATAAGCAAAGCCTCCAAGTACAGCTTCTTCTCCAAATTGCTCTTGAAGAATAGGGATATGCTCTAATCCATTTAAAAGGGGCAGGATTTTAGCTCCACGTTCCACAAGCGTTTGTAAAGCGGGCAGGGTACCTTCTAGATGGTAGCCTTTTACAGAGAGAATAACTAAATCGGCATGTTCAATTTGATTAACATCTTCAACAAGATTTAGCTGATTAAATAGATAATTCCCATGTGGACTTGTAATATGTAAACCTTCTTCTTCTAATTGGCGAGCGCGAGTTTTACGAACGAGAAATGTAACATGCTGGCCAGTTTCTTCAAGACGAGCTCCAAAATAGGCTCCAACTGCTCCTGCTCCTACAATAACAATCTTCAAAATAAACACCTCTCCTATTAGTATTATGTAAATCATATCACATATCCAGAAAGAGATGACATAATTTTCCTGGTATTTAGATTTTATAGAGAATTAACAGACTGTAAGATTTCTAATTCGGGATGAGGAGAAGTTGATAATAGAGAAGGGAGACTGTACTAGTCGAATATTGCTCTTTAATGCAACAAAAAACCGAATCGGAACGACATTGTTCACAATTCGGTTCTGTATAATTATTGATATACTTTGATTTTAACAGTTTTTACGCCCCAATTAAGAGCTTTAGATTTGGAAGATATGAAAACATCAATCTTCTTTCCTTTGATAGCTCCACCTGTGTCAGCTGCAATTGCTGTTCCATAGCCTTCCACATATACTTTTGATCCAAGTGGAATCAACTTTGGATCAACGGAAATTGCTTTCACGTTTGGATTTTTCTTTAAGTTCAATCCTGTTGCAGTAATACCGCTGCAATTTTTACAGTTAGCTGTGTAAGCTGTTGCTTTCACAGTATATGTTTTGTAGCTTTTTGATGTAGATGCTTTTTTAACTGTAGCTTTTTTTGTTGTTTTTGTAACTTTTAAAACTTGTTTTGGTTTAATTGTATTATTTTTTAGACCATTCCAGCTCTTAAGCTGTCCCACGGTTACGTTATGTTTATTTGCGATATTCCATAATGTGTCGCCTTTTTTTACAGTGTATGTACTAGCGGCCGATGAAACTCCGGAAAACCCAAATACTAGAAAACAAGCTGTTATCATCGTAATTAGTGTTTTTTTCATAATAATCTCCTTTGTTTTAAATCGTAGTCTTAGAATAACAGCTTAATGTAACAGCGGTGTTTCACTGGAATACTATTTTTATTACAAAAAGATGTCGAATAACGTCATTTTGTAATAAATGAAACAATGATATATATAACAAATTTTACTTTTAGTGGGTAATCACGTATTTTTTGGAGGTGCATATCGTATGAAAAAGTAAAGAAGAGGGAGACTATTATGCATTATTACGCCATTAACAATTGGGGCCAGCAGTCCGTTTTGTCTAATCAGATTTTAAAAGCAATTAATGGGGAATACGAGGCTATACATTGCTATGGAGAGATTATTCAGATGGCTCCATCACAGAAAGTAAGGGAAGTAGTAACAGAAATTCGGCAAGATGAGATTCGTCATTTTGAGACGTTTTCGCAGATGTATCAACAACTAACAGGCACTCAACCTCAAATTGAAAAACAACCTTCGTGCCCGCATTCGTATGTCGAGGCAATTAGAGCAGCGTTCATAGATGAGCAAGAAACGGTTGATTTTTATTATGATATCGCTAGTGGTACAAGTGATTCGACGATTCAATCGGCTTTTAAAAGAGCAGCAGCAGATGAACAAAATCACGCTGTTTGGTTTTTATATTTTTTAATGGGACATCAATAGAAAAAAAGCTCTCTGCAAGAAAGGCCAGAGAGCTTGTCTTATATTATGGCTGCGGTTTATTTATTTTTTTCATTCTTTGTAATAGCAAACCGTCCGTTTGATTATTTTCTCCTGTAATAAATGTTGGCATGTAATATTGTAAATATTGTCCATATTGATTGTTGGTTTTTAATAGCAGCTCATCTACATAATAAATCCCTTTTGGGATGGAATCTAATAAGAGAACGGTTAAAGCAGAATAGATGCCACAAGCTACTTGAAAATAAGTAGCGTTTGTTTTGTATTTACTATAAATAGAATGATTATCCGTAACATTATACATATAGCGTTCTCTATCGGGATAGACGAGCAGGACGCCCACTAAATCTTCTCCTTCGAGCGGCGCCTCAAGGGGATCGAGAACTTTCATTTCATGATCCCATAATTGTTGAACATGATCAAGCTTAGAGCGAATGAGTTCTGTCGTATGATCATTGACTTTATACAAAAAACCACTTTCCATATTATACAGCTGACCTAACGTATATACTTCTTCATGGGGCATTAAACATCCATCAAACTGCTTGTCCCCTAAAGTAACCTGAAATTCAAGATTGTATACTTGTTCATATAAAAAGAGGGGAGTATGATGCTGCATGAACATCGGGTAACTGAGAATCGCTTCATCTAGGAAGCATTCAGGTGCCCAAGTTGTATAGATTACACCTGGTTTAGCGTATTGAGGATTCTTATAGAAGGAAGTGTCGTGCTCAACAATATAGCAGCCGAGCGGGGGCTCTGAGCTTTTAGTTAACAATTCGATGGCCATCCATTGTACAACACCTGGATTCATGCCTGAGCCAATAATCGCGGTCGTATTTAAGAATTGATTCTTATATGCTTCAAAATATCGAATTCTCTCAATCAAAGGAAATCCTTCATATAATTCTTCATTTTCATCAACCATAGCGCATTCTAAAGCGGAATTGACATACTTAACTCCAAGTTGATTACAGCAAGCAAGCATCGTGACTGTATCTGCCCATGATACATCAATAACAATAGAGGTTTGGGTGCGTGAGAGATGTTGGGTGAAGTGATCCGTATCTTGTAAATCAAATTGATGAATGACACATTTAGTAGAGAGGTTAGGGAATAGATTGTGGTAGTAGCTGATATCTTTTTGCTTATTATCTATTAAATGAAGAGTAGAGTTCTGAATCAAGGGATGCAGCGGATCTTTTTTGTCGACCGCTGATTTATTTAAGATAGAAAGTATAGATTTGGCAACCCCGCCTGAACTTCCTAGAAGAGTGATAACTGTAGAAGTGTTATTCATTTAACATTCATCCAATCTTTGTTTTTTTCGTAGGCTTTGTTATAGTCAATAGTTTTATAAACATAGCCTTTATATGAATATGTATGAATAATCAAAAGGGTATGGATGAATATGCTTAAAAATATTATTTAATAAAAATAGGGGATAGTACAAGCTGGCCAATCGGTATAAGCATACAGTATGGAAAGTGAAGAAGGAAGTGATTCAGTGGACACAAAAGGACAACATTTTGTTATTGATGCGTTCCAGTGCCAGGCGAATATTTTGAATCAGGAAGATGTATTAAAGGAATTTCTTATAAAAGCAGTCGAAGATTTAGGGATGGAGATTTTATCTACTTATTTTCATTCCTTTTCACCTCAAGGAGTAACAGGTGTCATTGTGCTTTCAACGTCTCATCTTTCTATTCATACTTGGCCGGAACACGGGTACGCTGCTTTGGATTTATATACGTGTGGAGATCAAAAACTGTGGCCGGTATTAAGAGAGCTTTTGTTGAAATTGGAAGCGAAACGTGCTTCTGTTCATGAGATTGTACGTGGGCATGACATCGTTCATAGACCTTCTAATATGAAGGAGCTGGATATTCTTTCGGATACTTTAGTGAAAGAAAAAAGTGATATCCGTGTAAAGAACGATATAGGAAATGAGTGGGATCGGGCTTACTTAAAGGCAACGCTGAAAGGCAATCATAATATCCTTTATCATGGAGCTAGCCCATTTCAAGACCTTCTTCTCATTGAAACGACGGATATTCGTCTATATTTAAATCAGGAGTTACAGTTTTCTTCTTTAGATGAAAGATATTATCATGAAGCGCTAGTATTCCCGGCTATGGAGTTAGCAGCGTCTCCAAAACGGGTTCTTGTTTTAGGTGGAGGAGATGGACTAGCTGTACGTGAAATTCTCAAATATCCAAATGTTGAGCATGTAGATCTTGTTGATATCGATCCTAAAATGGTTCAGCTTGCTAAAACGCATCCAGCCCTGTTAGTCCAAAATGAGCGTTCTTTTTTAGATGAGAAAGTAACTGTTCATATCGAGGATGCTAAAGGCTATATCTCAGGAAAGCTAGAGCCGTATGATGTCATCATTATTGATTTCCCCGATCCTAGTGATTCGATTATTAGTTCTTTATATACAAAGGAGTTATTTTCCAAGGTAGCGCTTCTTTTAGCAGAAGACGGTGTATTAGTGTGTCAATCGAACTCACCTGAAGAAGCACCGCGCTTATTTTGGAGTATTGGCAAAACGATTGAAGCAGCCGGTTTCTATACACGTGGGTATAAAATCCTTGTTCCTTCATTTGGTGTATGGGGGTTCCATTTGGCGACAAAGAAAGAACTTTCAGAAGAAATTCCGGAGATATCTGTGCCGCATGAGGCTCTTCCAAAGAATATGACTCATTTATTCAATCTTTCTCCAACTATTTTATCTGAGAGACAGCATGCAATTGTTAATGAGGTAAGTAACTTAAGGCTGCATAAAGTGTATGAAGAAGAAATACAGAAATAGGGATAGCTTTATACAAATGTAATGAAAATAAGCTCTCTGCCTATTGAGTAGAGAGCTTATTTTGTTTGGAAACGGAAATAGCTAACAAGCCAAATTTTTTATTAAATGGTAGGATTTTGTCCAATTACCTGAAAATATATGGTTGTGTAGTATAATAGATTTATAAACTTGAATGTCAGCGGGAGGTTTTAAAGGTGAAAAGGATAAAAAAAGTTTTGGCTGCTAGTGGATTAAGTTCATTGCTCCTAGTATCTACAGCTATGCCTGCCAATGCGTATAATGAACAATCTACGAGTGCTATATCCTCATTGTTATCAGATAAGGGGACAAGCCAAAAAAAACAGCTAGAACAGAAAATACCTATGAGCAACGAGACGTTTACGATTAAGTATAGTAAGCCGATTTCAGCAGCAGAGCATCGCGCGTTAGGCGGGACTGTTGTTCGTCAATTTTCTCAGCTAAACTATGCCGAAATCAAAGTGAAAAACAAAGCGAATTTGACGGAAGTGATGCGAAAATATCAAAAGCTTGGAAAAGTAGAAAGTGTGAGTCCTAGCTTTTTGTATAAAAGTACTGCTTCTGTTGATCCAAAAGCGAGTCAACAATATCAACACACAATGTTGCAAATAGAAAAAGCTCAAAAATTAGCCGGTAAAAATAAAATTACCGTCGCTGTTGTGGATACGGGAACGGACTCAAAGCATCCTGATTTAAAAAATGCTTTATTACCAGGTTACAATGCAGCTAATCCGGCTAATCAACCAATTCCGATGGAACATGGCACGCATGTTTCAGGGATTATAGCAGCTGCAAAAAATAATGGTATTGGCGGATATGGGATTAGTCCAAATGTGAAGATTTTGCCTGTAGATGTGTTTGATGGGCAAGAAGGAGCAACAGATGCAAGTATAGCAGAAGGTATTCTTTATGCTGTAGAAAAGGGAGCTAAAGTCATTAATATGAGTTTAGGAGGACCCGGGACGACACCATTAATGGAAACAGCGGTTCAAACAGCTATTAAGAAAGGTGTCATTATTGTAGCGGCAGCTGGAAATGAAAGCACGGATGCACTTAGTTATCCTGCCGCATATGAAGGAGTTATTAGTGTAGGAAGTATTAATGAGGACAAGCAATTATCTTCGTATTCAAATTATGGTCCATCTGTAGATGTTGTGGCACCGGGTGAAAACGTTTATAGTACGCTGTATGACAAGGGCAAGAAATCTACTTTTATGAGCGCAAGCGGCACATCAATGGCATCACCTGTAGTGGCAGGAGTCGCAGGGCTTTTATTGACGAAATATCCAAAGCTGACACCGGCTCAAGTAGAATATGTTTTGGAGAAAACGGCGGATAACCTTGGAGCTTCAGGTTTTGATACGACATATGCTAACGGGTTAGTGAATCCCGTTCGAGCATTATCGTTTGATATGAAGAAATTACCTACATATGTAAAGGAAGAATGGACGAAGACAGAAATTCTGGCTAAGGCAGAAGCGGTTGATGCTACTAAACAAGTAGTTAGAGAGGGCACTATTACAAAGCCTTTTGAGCAAAAGTGGGTTAAATTTGAGGTCAAAAAAGGAGAGTCTATTCAAACGCTAGTAGAAGGCTCTAAGCAATATGATTATAAGATTATTGGCCATTTATATGGCAAACAAAATAAGATAGAATCGTTTGAAGTCAATCAAACACAAGATGGAAGCTCAGAAGCGAAATTAATACAAGCCCCTTTTGATGCGACCGTAGTTATTGGTGTCAAAGATGTCAATGCAAGTTTTGATGACAGCGGACGCAAGAGGTCTACTTATAAGTTAACAGTCAATAAAGCTGCTAAGTTGCCGGAAGACGAAACAACGATTGAAAATATGATACAGGTTGATCGTTTGCCTTATAAGTTACCTCAACCTTTTACTTTAGCAGGAGAACAAGGTGATTATGATTATTTTAAGCTAAAAGTAGATAAACAACAGCTCGTTCAAATCAACCTTTCTGCTATTCCTGGTTTAAACACTGATATTGGCGTTTATAATCTGGCCGATTTCTTTCCTGAAGAAAGCGCGGAAGAAGAGCAGATGAGTGAGGAAGACAAACAAGCTTTATTAAGAGAGTTACTAGAAGGGGAAGGAGCTATTAAGGGAGAATTCTATGCAAATAGTAACGGGACAAGCCAAGGAGAAACATTAACATTTGTGGCAGAGCCTGATCAGGAATATGTCATTAAAGTGGCTGGAGATGCGGTTAGTTCTAATCTAATAGAAATGCTGTTAAATATGTTACTAGGATTGGATACTGCGCTTGAAGTACAAGAAAAACAATCTTCTTTATTACCTTATCAATTAGAAATAGTAGGTAAAGAGACGATTGAAGATGAAGATTACTTAAGTAAAGATATGCTTATGGGGGGAAGCGGCAACGCTTTATTACCTGAATTAGATTTAGTGGATGTGGAGAAAGACGCAGGTGAATCTATTATTGATGAACAAACGGATATGATTCAGACGATTCTTGAAAATGCCCGTCCATATGCACTTGGGAAACAAGCCTCAGGTTATATTCAAAACGATATGGATGAGGATTACTTTTTGATTGAGCCAACTGAATCCGCTCTATATCAATTTGAATTGAGCCATAAAAGCGGCACCATTCCTGTAACAGAAATTCTTGAAATTGTAGAAGAGGAAGATGAAAAAGGAGAACCAATTCTTTACACTGCTCCTGTTGTGACGAACGTGGCATTAGAAGGATTTAGTGTGAAAGCGAATAAACAAATGTATACAGGACTGCAACGCGGGAAGCGATATATTGTAAAAGTGTATAGTGATACGCTGTTGGCTTCAAGTGCTGTTTCATTTGATCCTTACTATCTATCATCTAAGAAATTGAATACCAATGTAGAAGATCAATATGAACCAAGCGATTATAAAAATGTGAAAAAGCTGCCTGGAACATCCTTTAAAGGGAACTTTGCGATGCCAAATGATACAGACGTCTTTTATTACACAGCAAAAGAAACAGGAATCAAAGCCATTTCGGTGGAGCCTTCTAAAGTAACAGCCAACATGAAAGCAAAATATCAGAAGGCATTTCTCAGTGAATATAAAGGAGTAGCAGCGGTTATTGAAGATACAAATAAAAACCGTACATTTGATCCAGATAAAGATCATGTAATATCTGTTATTCAAAAAGGAACTCAAGGATTTTCAAGCGGTTCATTTAAGATGGTTAAGGGTAAAAGCTATCTTATTGAGATAGCAGGGATAAATGATACAAACCTTGTTTCCTCTATTATACCTTACACATTTAATTTAGTTTCCATGACTAAAAAAGATGGATCTACGCTGAAAAAGCCAATTAACATAAAGAAACAAAGCACGCTATCTCATTCTTCCAAAGGGTATTTTAATGCGGGAGTCACAGGTGGAGATACCGACTATTATAACTTTGAATTAAGTAAGAATGCATCAGGAAGCATTCAGTTAATTGCAGGTAAAGAAACAGATGGTGTAATTAGCCTTTACCAAAATGGCAAGCGTATTAAACAATCTGATCTATATCTCCAAGGTGATACAGAAGTGCTGAACCTTAGTTTGAAAAAAGGAAAGTACCAAATTAGAATCAGTGATGCTAACGGTCAAGCAAGTATTAAGCCGTATACATTAAAAGTGAATATGAAATAAAACAAACAACTATGAATGTACCAAATTGTTGATAAATATAGTGGATAGTCCAAAAAAGCTGATTCAGCTAGTCATCGCACAAAGACTAGCTTGAATCAGCTTTTTTGCATGGCTGGGAAAACGTGTATGTTCGCATGTTCGAGAATTATGAACATATATTTACAGGTAGAAGTGACTGATATTATTTGAGCACATTACAGAAGGGATGGGTGTTTCTGATTGAATGAAAAAAACGATATACAAGAATTAATTCATTTAGATAAAAAACATTTTATTCATCCGACGTCTTCTATTGCCCAGCAGCAAGCAAATGGCCCAAGTGTGATTTTTACAGAGGGAGAGGGGATTTATTTAAAAGATATACAGGGGCATTCTTATATAGATGGAATGAGCTCACTTTGGAACGTAAATGTAGGGCATGGTAGAAAAGAGTTAGCGGAAGTCGCGAAGCAGCAAATGGAGAAGCTTGCATTTAGTTCGTGTTTTTCTACTTTTAGTCATGAACCAGCGATTCGATTAGCAACGAAGATTGCCTTGCTTGCCCCGGGGGCGTTAAATGCCGTTTTCTTTACCTCAGGAGGTTCTGAGGCGAATGATACAGCTTTTAAGCTGGCTCGTCATTATTGGTTATTAAAAGGAAAGGCAAATCGTCAAAAAATCATTTCCCGAACGAAGTCGTATCATGGCGTAGCGATGGGAGCGACTAGTGCGACTGGGTTAAAGCCGTTTCGTGATTTTACGAATTCACTTGCGCCTGATTTTTATTATGTAGACGGCTCTTCGATTGAAGAGTTACGTAATGTGATTGAACAGGAAGGTGCGGAGACGATTGCGGCTTTTATTACTGAGCCGATTCAAGGAGCAGGGGGAGTGAATTTTGCCCCTCCAGGGTATATGCAAGAAGTGAGGAGAATTTGTGATCAGTATGGTATTTTATTGATTATGGATGAAGTGATTACCGGATTTGGTCGAACAGGTACATTTTTCGGTGTTGAGCATGATGGGGTAATACCAGATATGATGTGTTTTGCTAAAGGAGTGACAAGCGGCTATGCACAATTAGGCGGCGTTGTGCTGTCGGAAATATTGCATCAAGAGTTGATTTCACTTTCGCGCGAGACACTTTTTCATGGTTATACGTATAGCGGCCATCCGATGGCTTGTGCTGTTGCTTTGAAAAATATTGAAATCATTGAAACAGAAAAACTAGTGGAAAATGCCAAGCTTCGGGGATTAGATTTACTAAGTGGTTTTCAAGAAATTCAAAGCAAACGAAACATCATTGGGCATGTGCGAGCACTTGGACTAATCGGTGCTATTCAAATAGTTAAGAATCGACAAACAGGAGAAAGATTTCAGACACCGGTGGCCCCGCTTATTGTTGCAGAAGCTATGAAACAAGGGCTTATTTGTCGTGCTGTAACGTTTGACCAGGATACTGTTGTCTTTGCCCCTCCGCTGATTATTACAAAGCAAGAAATAGCCAAGTTAATTGGGCGGTTAGATAAAGCCGTAGCTGCGGTTGAACGGGTCCTTCAGAGTAAAGACTAGGTAGTTCGAGTTCCTCCCTCATGTGCCGCTGATTATAAGAAATGAAATAACTGGATGATTTAAGAAATTTCTTAACATTTGATTTTATTTCTGATAAGCTTATCTAATGGAAAAGACTTTATTGTACAAAAGTGTTTGTGGCAGATTGAGGGAGGAGCTATTTTGGATTATGGAGTAATAATATCAATTGTGATTTATATGGCTGCCATGCTTTTAATTGGCTTTTATGCTTATAAAAAGACGGCAAACTTAACAGATTATATGCTGGGTGGAAGAAACCTAGGTCCAGCTGTAACGGCATTAAGTGCCGGAGCTTCTGATATGAGTGGTTGGCTATTGATGGGCTTACCTGGTGCAATGTACCTGAGCGGAATTAGTGCCGGGTGGATTGTAGTAGGGTTATGTATGGGAGCTTATTTGAACTGGGTATATGTAGCTCCAAGGTTACGAACATACACGGAGGTCGCAAACAATTCAATCACGATTCCAGATTTCTTGGGCAACCGTTTTCGTGATGATTCACGTATACTAAAGGTAACGTCAGCGTTTGTTATTTTAATTTTCTTTACCTTCTATACTTCTTCAGGAATGGTAGCGGGGGGAGAGCTGTTCCGTGTTGCATTTAACATGGATTATCGATGGGGAATTTGGTTAACAGCGGGTGTTGTTATTCTTTATACATTATTTGGCGGTTTCTTGGCTGTAAGTTGGACAGACTTTGTTCAAGGAACAATCATGTTTATTGCTTTGATTTTAGTACCGACGGTGACGATTGTGAATATCGGTGGCGCATCTGAAACATTTGGTGAGATTCGTTCGATTGATCCGAACCTTTTACATGTTTTTCAAGGAACTTCTGTTATTGGGATTATTTCTTTATTAGCGTGGGGACTTGGCTATTTTGGGCAACCGCATATTATTGTTCGTTTTATGGCAATTTCTTCGGTTAAAGAAATGAAGACAGCTCGTCGAATTGGTATGAGCTGGATGATTTTCTCTACTGTCGGGGCGATGTTTACTGGTTTAGTAGGGATTGCGTATTTTAGTTTAAATGGCAATCCACTTGGTGAGAAAAATGCGGAAACCGTTTTTATTGTTCTTTCTAAAGAGTTGTTTCCAGCGCTTATTACTGGGTTCCTCTTAGCGGCTATTTTAGCTGCGGTGATGAGTACGGTTGCATCTCAGCTTCTTGTATCGGCAAGTGCTTTGACGGATGATTTCTATAAGCAATTTATTCGTCCGAATGCATCAGAGAAAGAATTAGTTCTTGTTGGGCGACTTGGGGTATTAGCGATTGCTATTATTGCTTTAGTGCTTGCATTCAATCCAAGCGATACCATTTTAAATCTTGTTGGATATGCATGGGCAGGATTCGGTGCTGCGTTTGGTCCGGTTATTTTACTTAGCTTATATTGGAAGCGAATGACAAAATGGGGTGCGCTTGCGGGGATGATTGCAGGTACGGTTACGGTTATTGTCTGGGATCAAATTGATCGATTTGCCGAAGTATACGAAATTATTCCAGGTTTTATTGTTGGGATGATTGCGGTAGTTATCTTCAGTTTATTATCAGCCGAACCTTCGAAAGAAATGAAAGAAGAGTTCGATCAAGCAGTGGACAAATTAACATAACAAGTAGTATCTATTGGTTATCTAATCGCTTTTTTATTAGTGTTCTTTATGAAAAGGCCTTCAAATCGTTGAAGGTCTTTTCATATGCGTATATATCACAGGCTGTCAGTGAATATATAGGTTGGAGAGCAGGAGATAATAGGTTTATTAATATATACAGGGGGATGTATGGATCACTCACGGAAAATTGCATTAAAAGTTTCTGCTATATATATAATTTTAGGCATTTTATGGCTTATTGTTACCGATTATATTTCAATCAAACTTGCTCAGAATAATTATCAATTATTTATTACTTTTCAAAATTCAAAAGGTTGGTTATATATCATAATAACTGGAGCTATTTTATATAGCACGATAGTTTATTGGACAAAGAAATTATTGAATTCGCAAAAGGAACTACAGGTAAGAGACGAGCAATATCAATCTTTGTTCATGTATAATATTGATGCTGTTCTAGAGTTGAATCTTGAAGGGAAAGTTATTTCAATGAATCCACAAGCAAAGGCTTTATTTGGATATGATTTAGAGGGATTGAATAAACATTCAGCGAGTATGCTCATCAATAGTGAGGACCTCGGTAAAGTGATTCATTGTTATAGAAGAGCAATTAATAAAGAGGCTTTGGATTTTGAAACAGTGATTCGGGATGCAAAGGGAGAGATTAAATTTACGCGTTGTTCTTTTGTCCCTATTATTATCCAAGGAGATATTATGGGCGTTTATGCAATTGCCAGAGATGTTACGGGGCTTCGCAGAGAAGAAGAGTTATTGATTATGTCAGAAAGAACATCTGTAATAGGTCATTTAGCTGCAGCGGTTGCTCATGAAATCCGTAACCCGCTTACCTCTTTAAAAGGCTTTATTCAGTTGATGCAATATACGAGAGAGTTGAATGACGAGCATCTGGATATTATTCTGCAAGAGGTCGAACGGATTAATACCATTTCAAGTGAACTATTGATTTTAGGGAAAACACAAGAAGTAACTTATAAAAAAATTGATGTAAGGGAAAGTATTCGACAAGTATTTACACTGATGACAGCACAAACAAATCTCGATAATGTTGAGTTGTGCTATGAAGAAGTTCCAAGGCCTGTTCTTATTATGGCTGATGAATCACAGATGAAGCAGGTATTGATTAATATTATTAAAAATAGCATTGAAGCGATTACAGAACGTGGGAAGATTGACGTTGTGTTAAAAGTAGAAGAAGATACAGCTGTTTTAACGGTTCGGGATAATGGGGTTGGGATGGAGCCTGAACGATTACAACGGATTGGCCAGCTTTTTTATTCAACAAAAGAAAAAGGTACAGGTATTGGGCTTGCTGTATGTCAAAAGATTATTCATAGGCACCATGGAGAGATTTTCTTTGAAAGTGAAAAAAATAAGGGAACGTTAGTGAGGATTCGGATTCCACTAGCAAAGGAACAAGTGGTACTATAAACTAGGTAATTGATTTTTTTAGATAAAAGGAGAAGAAAATGAGCAATACACCTGCATTACTTGAAAAGATGAAACCATTTATCCAGCAAGCTTGGAATAAATCGGGCTTTGCCCAAGCAACTCCCATTCAACTGAAAGCTATCCCGCAAATTATGGAAGGGAAAGATGTTATCGCTGAATCACCAACGGGAACAGGAAAGACACTTGCTTATTTACTTCCGTTGCTTGAAAAAATAGACCCTGATCAATCATCCCCACAAGCTCTTATTCTCGCTTCCTCTCGTGAGCTTGTGATGCAGATTAATGAAGAGGTTCGTATTTGGTCACAAGGCAGCAGCATTAATGGTGCGGCATTTATTGGAGGCGCAAATGTGAAGCGTCAATTAGAAAAACTAAAAAAACGCCCGCAAGTTATTGCCGGGACACCGGGACGTATACAGGAACTTATTACTCAAAAGAAATTAAAAATGCATGAAGTGAAAACGATTGTGTTAGACGAAGGAGATCAATTGCTTGTTCCAGAGCATCTTACAACAATCCGTAATATTGTGAAGACGACGTTAAAAGATCGCCAAGTGATGATGTTTTCGGCAACATTACCACAAGAAACAGAACAAGCAGCTCGTGCCTTTATGAATGAGCCTGTTACGATTAAAGTCGATAAAAGTGAGAAAATGCAATCGAAAGTAGATCACATGTACTTTGTTGTAGAAAAGCGTGATAAGTTCAAAATTTTGGAGAAAATTTCTCGCTTAGAGGGTATGAAAGGGCTAGCCTTTATGAATGATATTGGAGAGCTCAATGTTATTGGAGAAAAGCTAAAATATAAAGAGATTGAAGTGGGGCTGCTTCATGGAGAGTCTAACAAAGTAGATCGTGAAAAAGCTTTACGTAAATTAAAATCAGGAAAACATCCACTGCTTTTAGCAACAGATGTAGCGGCCCGCGGTTTAGATATTAAAGGATTAACGACGGTCATTCATGTTGATTTAGCAAATGGCATAGATCAGTATGTACATCGCTCTGGTCGAACAGGCCGCGCGGGCGCAGATGGAACAGTGATGTCAATTGTTACGGAACGAGAAGAGCGTGAATTAAAGAAGATGGCTCGTGAACTGGAGCTTTCTCTACAAAAAAAAGAGTTTTATGCTGGACAGATTGTAGATGCAAAATAAGTGAACCATACAAGCGGAAGGCGAATTTATTCTTCTTCCGCTTGTAGCAGTTATGAGATTGAGAGTAAGTAATTTACAATATAACTTTATCGTGATAAACTAACTGTAAGTTATAAATAGTTTGTCCTTCGGGGTCGGGTGTAAATCCCAACCGGCGGTGATGAAGCAATTCTAAGCCCGCGAGCCTTTTTAAGGCAGGATTTGGTGAGATTCCAAAGCCGACAGTAAAGTCTGGATGGGAGAAGGACGTGTGGAATTTTTTAAAATGTATGAGTGTATCCTTTAAATTTTGAGAACTTGAAGTTAAAGGTTTATTTAAGTATACATTTTTTTCACCATATACTCCCGCAAACCCTGTAGGTATCTCTATGGGGTTTTTATTTTTCGGCAAAAGAGGTGAAGACATGTTTACTGGAATTATTGAAGACATCGGTGTTGTTCAATCGTTAAAGAAAGGTAAGCAGAGCATGGAGATAACGATTTCTTCAGAGAAAATTGTGGAAGATGTTCATCTTGGAGACAGTATTGCAGTAAATGGTGTTTGTTTAACCGTTACTTCTTTTACAACTAATACATTTACTGTTGATGTAATGCCAGAAACGGTAAAAGCATCGTCTATCCAATTATTAAAACCTGGTTCTCCTATCAATTTAGAAAGAGCAATGAGTGCACAAGGCAGATTCGGCGGTCATTTTGTTTCAGGACATATTGATGGGACAGGGACGATTATTAAAAAACAACCGAAGGAAAATGCCGTGTACTTCACAATCGAGCTTCAAGAAGGCTTGAGTCAATATTGCATCCCAAGAGGTTCTGTAGCTATTGATGGAACGAGCTTAACTATTTTTGATATTCAGGGCAACCTATTAACAGTTTCATTAATTCCGTTAACGTTTCAAGACACGATTATCGGACAGAAAGGTGTAGGGGATATTGTTAATATTGAAAATGATATGATTGGTAAATATATCGTGCAGCACCTACAGACAAATAAACCAAAACAATCATTAACCAAAAGTTTTTTAGCTGAAAATGGATTTTACTAAGAGGTGAGTAGAGTGTTTAATACGATTGAAGAGGCATTAGCAGATTTAAAAGCAGGAAAACCGATTATTGTGGTGGATGATGAAAATCGTGAAAACGAAGGGGATTTTATTGTTCTAGCGGAAAAAGCAACCCCGGAAGCGATTAATTTCATGGCTACATATGGAAGAGGTCTTGTTTGTACAGCGATTACTGAAGAACGCGCACAGAAGTTAAATTTACATCCGATGGTTGAAGTAAATACCGATCCACATGGTACGGCTTTTACAGTAAGTGTTGATCATAGAAGTAATTCAACTGGCATTAGTGCTTTTGATCGTTCGATTACAGTAAATGCTCTTCTAGATGATGAGGCTGTAGCGGAGGATTTTAAACGCCCTGGTCATACTTTTCCAATTGTAGCAAAGGCGGGCGGTGTGCTGCAAAGAGCAGGCCACACAGAGGCTGCGGTCGACTTAGCTAAATTATGTGGAGCAGCTCCAGCTGGAGTGATTTGTGAAATTATGAAAGAGGACGGTACGATGGCACGAGTGCCTGACTTAGTCAAAGTTGCAGAAGAATTTCAATTAAAATTTATCACGATTGCAGATTTAATTCGTTATCGTAAACAACAAGCTTCACGTGTAACAGCTGAAGTGAATTAAATCATACTGAATTATATTAGGGGGAACGAAAATGGGACAACATTTTGAAGCACAGTTAATTGGAACAGGATTAAAAATTGGTATAGTAGTTGGAAGATTTAATGAATTTATTGTGAGTAAGTTATTGGACGGAGCGCTTGACGGCTTGAAGCGTCACGGTGTAGAAGAAGCAGACATCGATGTAGCTTGGGTACCGGGGGCTTTTGAAATTCCTTTAATTGCAAAGAAGCTTGTTGAAACAGGAAAATATGATGCCATTATTGGGCTTGGAACAGTAATCCGCGGTGCAACAACTCATTACGATTATGTATGTAATGAATCAGCAAAAGGAATGGCGAGAGTGACGTTAGATACAGGAGTTCCTGTTATTTTTGGCGTAGTTACAACAGAAAATATTGAACAAGCAATTGAGCGTGCTGGTACAAAAGCTGGAAACAAAGGATATGATTCTGCTATTTCGGCTATTGAAATGGCTAACTTGGGTAAATTAATCGGATAACATAGAGTTAGGAGAGGCTGTTCCATAAATTGGGGACAGCCTCTTTTATTTGGCATGGATTAGTTTGATTTAATGAAAGTGCCGTCGTTCAAAGTATTACAGCAATCTAATAACATGTTAAAATACATACGTAATGAAGCAATAATTCCTTTCTTTCGGGGAAAAGTAATATATATGGATTTTGAGGAGGGGTTTATGTGTACCATCTCTTTACACATAATGATTTAGATGGTGTCGGTTGCGGTATTGTTGCTAAGCTTGCCTTTGGGGAAGATGTGCAGGTGAGTTATAATTCAATTGGTCGATTGAATTACCAAGTTGAAGCATTTTTGGAACAAGCAGATAAAGAACAAAGGTTGCTAGTAACCGATCTTTCTGTCAATGAAGAGAATGAACAAAGAATCTCACAGTTCGTTGCGAATGGTGGTAGTGCTACATTAATCGATCATCATAAAACAGCTCTACATTTAAATGCACATCCTTGGGCAAATGTGACAGTTGAACGGGAAGATGGAAAGTTAGCGTCCGCTACTTCTCTGTTCTATGAATACGCAGTTCAACAAAATTGGCTTGCTCGTTCACAAAACGTAGAGGAGTTTGTTGAATTAGTTCGTCAATATGACACGTGGGAGTGGGAAGCTAATCAGAATCTCACAGCGAAACGGCTAAATGATCTTTTTTTTATGTTTTCTATCGAAGAGTTTGAGGGAAAAATTACGAATAAGCTAGCTAATGCTGGTTCTTTTGATTTTGATGAAGTAGAGGAGACTTTATTAAAAGTAGAAGAAAGTCGAGTCGATCGATACATAAAGAGAAAGAAACGTGAAGTATATCAAGTAGCGGTTGGACCTCATGTGGCAGGTGTTGTTCACGCTGAATCCTATCATTCCGAATTAGGAAATGAGTTATCGAAAGAATATAATCACTTGGATTATATTGCGATTGCAATGGTCGGCAGTAAACGATTAAGTCTACGTACAATTCATGATGATATTGATGTCTCTTCAGTAGCAGGTAAATATGAAGGAGGCGGTCATCAAAAAGCTGCAGGCTGCAATTTAACAGAACAAGCTTTTAAACAATTTATTGAGCAAACGTTTTATTCAGAGCCGATTAAGCGTGATGCACACAATAATCAAATCAATCTAAAAGAATCTGAAACAGGTTCCTTATATACGACAAAGGATAAACAACTCCTTTTTCTTAAACCGAATGAACAGAGTGAGTGGGGCTTAGAAATCAATCATAAACAACAAAGTCAAACGTTTACCACTTTTCAAGAAGCGGAAAGGTATATTAAACGCAGATTCGGTGCTTGGCTCGCTTATGATGAGCCGTATGAGGAATACATAAAAAAAGCATAAACATAAGGAGAAGGAGGATGTCTACAGGGCATCCTCTTTCTCTTTATGTTTTGTTAAATAACATATAAATCAACACTATTCATTAACAGAGCCTTCTTAAAAAAAGAAATGCCTCGTTGTTTTAGAATGTGGTGCTGTATGATTTCGTTGTAAAATAGCGTTGATTTCTCCACCGATAATGAGCGCTAATCCGGTTAAAAATAACCAAAGCATTAAGATGATGACCCCGCCTAAACTCCCGTATGTAGCAGAGTAGTTTCCGAAATTGTTTACATAAAAGGAAAAGCCAAATGAAATGAGAAGCCAAAGAAGTGCGGCCGTAACAGCTCCAATCCAAACGTGCTGCAATGGAAGAGGCTTACTTGGAGCAATTTGATATAAAAAAGCTAGTACAATCGAGATTACAACAATGGCAATGACCCAGCGTAACAGATGGAAAAGTCTTTGGCCATAATCCGAAATAGGAAATAATTGATTGATGAAATCAAGGAGAACCTGACCAAACACAGGCAAAGCAAGGGCTACAATAAAAGCTAATATGAGTCCAAATGTTAAAATAATAGACAGCAAACGAGTCATGATAAAACTCCTTGTTTCTTGTACCTCAAATGCAATATTCATCGAATGAATAAAAGCATTCATCCCATTTGAAGCAGACCAAATGGTGCCGATAATACCAATTGTTAGTAGACCGCCATTACGCTCACTTAAAATAGTAATAATCGTTTCTTCAATGAGTTGGTTCGTTTCTGAAGGAACAAAATCATGCAGAAATATTAAAGCAGCTTGGGGATTGATAGATAAATAAGGCAAAATAGAAAGTAATAAAATAAGCATCGGAAAGAGAGATAGTAAATAATAATAGGCTTGTTCAGCAGCAAGTCCGGTTACACGATCAACCTTGAGTTTTTGGATAAGCTGTCTTCCAAAAGTGAACCATGTCATTATAAGATCCCTCCTGCATTAGAAAATGTGCAAGGTAGTAGAAGTGTTAAATTTAACCTTAAAGGAAGGAAAGGGCAAGGTCAATATAAAAAGGCTGCCCAAACATTTATGGGCAACCTTTCATTAGTTAATCTTTTTTTGCAATTGATTAATAACATCAAGAGAGCGGCCTGTACCAATGACAACAGCCTCAAGCGGCTGAGCAGTAAGGTGAACAGGGACGATAATTCTTTGGGACAACCATTCTTGCAGCCCGTTAAGGAGTGCGCCTCCACCAGTCAGTATGACACCTTGGTCGACGATATCTCCACTTAACTCAGGCGGTGATTCTTCTAATGTCGCACGAATAGATTCTAAAATACGTAGTAAGGATTCTGTCATAGCTTCTTGAATTTCTCCAGACTGAATGGTCATCGTTTTTGGAAGACCTGTGACAAGGTCACGCCCGCGAACATCTAAAGAGACAGGTGAATGATCAATTGGTGCATAGCCAATCTCCATTTTTATTTGTTCAGCTGTTTGTTCACCAATTAACAAATTATAGGTTTTACGTACGTATTGTATAATATCTTCGTCTAATTGATCGCCGCCAACTCGAATAGAGTGACAAGAAACGATGCCGCCATATGAAATAATGGCTACTTCCGTTGTTCCTCCTCCAATATCTACAATGACATTAGCAATTGGTTCTTCTACCGGTAAATCCGCTCCGATGGCCGCGGCTACTGGTTCTTCAATAAGATGAACACGCTTGGCTCCGCAGCTGCTTACTGCATCTTGAATAGCCTTTTTTTCAACCGTTGTTGCACCGAACGGTGTACACACGACAACGTTAGGCTTACGCATAGCTACTTTTACAGAATTTGTAGCTTTTTTCATAATATGTTTGAGCATTTGTGCAGTAATATCAAAATCTGCAATGACCCCATCTTTCAATGGACGGACTGTTCTAATATGGTCTGGAGTTTTTCCGATCATTTCTTTTGCATCCAATCCAACGGCTAACACTTGATTCGTATTTAAATCAATAGCCACAACAGATGGTTCATTAAAGATAATCCCTTTATTTTTACTATAAACTAATGTGTTGGCTGTTCCTAAATCGATGCCAATTTCTGTGTTTTTAAACAATATAGTCACCCCTCTAAGAGTTTTGACCCCCGAAATATTATTCTACCTAAAGATAGGATTTTGTGGGGGTTTTTCTAGATGGTAATTTAAACCTTTTTCATAAACAACTATGTTTGTTATGAATTAAGAAAAATATTCATTTCATATTTTGTGCTAGAATAGAGAAATAAATGGTGGAAAAGAAGGTATCGTAGTGAAGAAGATAAATGAGAGTATACGAGAAAATCAAGCGATAAAGACGATTATTGTAGCTCTTCTCGCTTTTATAGGAGGTTATTTTTTCGAACGTTTAGGCGTTTATTTACCGTGGATGCTAGGTCCGCTTTTCGTTATTTTAATTGCTAAGCTGAAGTTCGGTCATTATTTTTATTGGTCAAAAAATTTAAGAAGCCTCGGGTTAATTATTTTAGGTGTTCAACTAGGCAGTGCTTTTACAAAAGAAGCGTTGGCAGAGATGCTTCAACATTTACCGATTATGCTTTTATCAACGGCGGTTATTACCGTATTTACTGTACTAACAGGGCTATTGATTGCAAAGTGGATGAACATTCGTCCAGGTACATCATTGTTAGGCAGTTTTCCAGGCGGGTTATCTCAAATGGTCATATTAAGTGAAGAATTAAAAGGTGTAGATGAAACAGTTGTTGCATTTATGCAAACACTTCGGGTCATTCTAGTCATTTCGATTGTGCCGTGGCTTGTTACACATGTATTGTCTGATGATGCGGTTGCGGTTAGCCCTATTACGAATGAACATTTCTTTTTACTTCAATATGATTGGAAGCTTGCACTATTATTATTGCTTGTTCTTATTGGGTTTATTAGTCTTGGTAAGAAAATTCATTTTCCTCTTCCACATCTATTAGGTCCTTTATTGGCGGCTACTTTATTCAATTTGGTTGGTCCTGGTGCTCCTGAAGTGCCTAGCTTTTGGTTGAATCTATCGCAATTAATGATTGGAGCACACTTAGGATATACGTTAAAAGTAGATAATCCACAGTTGTTTAAGAAAATGTTCGGTGTTATTTTTGTAAGTAATGTTCTATTAATTGCTTTTTGTTATGGAATGGCTGTATTTCTAGGACATTATGTTTCTATACCTGTAAATGAGCTATTTTTAAGCCTTGCTCCAGGTGGAGTGGCAGAAATGTCTGTGACGGCCTTATCGGTTCATATCGATGTTTCAACGGTAACGAGTTTTCATCTGTTTAGAATTTTGTTTATTCTTTTTTTGACTTCTCCGCTTATTAAGTGGGTGGCGCTAAAAAAATCAGTAGTGTCCGATCATAAAGTTTGATATAAGGCTTACGTATATGATGCTGTGGATGTTTGACTTATTTGTGTCAGAGTTCGATAAATGAACGAGTTTTTGGAAATCGAAGTATGGAAAAAACAAAAATATATTCATTTTTTTACTCAACCTTCCGATATAAGAAATAGATACTAGAAGATTTTAAATGAATGGGTGAGTATTATGGATAAAGCATCATTAATAGGGGTTTTGCTTGGTGTTATTGCAATAGCCTTGGGAATGTTCTTTAAAGGGGTTGCTTTTTCAGCGTTAATTAATCCAGCAGCTATTATGATTATTATGGTTGGGACTGTTGCAGCAGTTGTAACAGCATTTCCTATGTCTGAATTAAAGAAAGTTCCAAAACTATTTAAAATTTTATTTACAGAACAACAGTTAACAAAACCAGAGGAGTTAATTAAAACCTTTTCTGAGTGGGCGGTTATTGCTAGAAAAGAAGGTTTGTTAGCACTTGAAAGTATCGCAGATCAAATAGACAATCAGTTTTTGAAAAACGGTTTAAATCTTGCTGTTGAAGGACAAAGTGCGGATTACATACGTGATATCTTGACGGAAGAAATCGAAGCGATGGAAGAGAGACATCGCGGTGGTGCGGCAATCTTTACTCAAGCCGGGACATATGCGCCAACGCTTGGGGTACTAGGTGCTGTATTAGGTTTAGTTGCTGCTTTAGGAAGTATGTCCGATATTGATGCATTAGGACATGCCATTTCGGCAGCCTTTATCGCAACTATGCTAGGGATTTACACTGGATATGTGCTTTGGCATCCATTTGCGAATAAGTTAAAACGTAAGTCTCAACAAGAAGTAAGAGTTAAAGAAATGATGATTGAAGGAATTTTATCTATTATTGAAGGGGAAGCTCCAAGAACAATTGAGCAGAAGCTAACTTCATATTTACCTGCTGACGATCGGAAGAAGTGGCTGGAAGGCGAAGTGAAGCAAGATGGCTAGGAAGAAAAAGAAAAGAAATCATGAAGAGCATATCGATGAATCTTGGTTGGTGCCTTATGCGGATATTTTAACGCTTTTGCTTGCTCTTTTTATTGTTCTCTTTGCTTCCAGTTCCATTGACTCCAAGAAGTTCAATTCGATGTCTAATTACTTTAATCAAGTGTTTACAGGCGGATCGGGGGTAATGGATTTTCCTAGTACAACACAGATGGACAATGCAGATTCCTTAGAACGAGGCGGAAGCGGAAAGACGGAGCGAGAAGAGCTTTCACACATTCAAGGTAAAGTTAATACATATATTGAAAATAAAGAGTTGAACGATAAGTTAGGCACTTCGCTTACAGATGAAGGCTTACTTGTTACAATTCGAGATAATGTTTTGTTTGAATCAGGGGCTGCTGATGTAGGGAAAGAGAATCAGCAGATTGCAAAAGATATTTCGAAGCTTCTTGTGATGAACCCACCACGGAGTATTGTTATTAGTGGACATACGGATAATCTCCCAATTAAAACAAATCAATTTGATTCGAACTGGGATTTGAGTGTTATGCGTGCGGTTAACTTTATGAAAATTTTATTAGAGAACGATAAATTAGATCCAGAGTGGTTTAGCGCAAAAGGTTTTGGTGAATTTAAGCCTGTTGCGTCTAACAAAACGGCGGAGGGGCGTGCCAAAAATCGACGTGTTGAAATTTTAATTGTGCCAAGAACAAACGTAGATGAATAAAAAAATCTGTCCAAAGTGACAGATTTTTTTATTCCTTTTTCTTGTTATGAGAAAATGTATCCTCATTGTTTTCATATGAATACATTTACAGTAAGATAAAGAGAGTAGCATAATTTAAGGCTTGGTTATATGGAGCTATTGGTTTCTAGTGCATTTCAGTATTGTTAAAATAAGCTCAAAGTCAATAGTATTTAATACAGCCTACTTTAAAAAGGAAGTGTCATCGTTGATCGTATTAAAATCTGAACGTGAAATACAGGCTATGCATGAGTCAGGAAAAATTTTAGCTGCTTGCCACAGGGAAATTGCGAAGCTTATTCAACCGGGTGTGACAACTTGGGAAATTGAAGAATTTGTAGAAGCCTATTTAAAACAGCATGGGGCAAAACCAGAGCAAAAAGGATATAAAGGATATAAATATGCAACATGTGCGAGCATCAATGAAGAAATTTGTCATGGTTTCCCTCGGAAAACACCGCTGAAAAGTGGGGATATTGTGACGATTGATATGGTAGTGAATTATAATGGGGCGCTTTCTGATTCAGCATGGACTTATCCAGTCGGTAAAGTGTCTAAAGAAACGGAACATTTATTAGCTGTAACAAAAGAATCTCTATATCGTGCGATTGAGGTTGCGGTTGCAGGCAATCGAATTGGAGATATTGGTCATGCGATTCAGTCTTATGTGGAAGCGGAAGGTTTTTCGGTTGTACGTGACTTTATCGGTCATGGTATCGGTAATGTGATTCATGAAGATCCACAAGTGCCGCACTATGGATTACCTCATAAAGGGCTGCGCTTGAAAGAAGGGATGGTCTTTACAATTGAACCGATGGTGAATGTTGGTACTTACGAAGCGGTGAGAGATGCGAATGGTTGGACTGCTTCAACGGCTGATGGAAAATATTCAGCACAGTATGAACATACATTAGCGATTACTAAAAACGGTCCGATTATTTTAACTGAACAATAAAGTGAAACTTCTATCAGTGGGGGCT
>NZ_JBALMU010000076.1:0-13458 GCF_036962285.1 Bacillus sp. JJ634 | reverse complement strand
ACCAATCGGACCTTTATGGGCAGTTGACTCCACCTATCTTCTAGGTTTCCTCATAAGTTTGGGATGGAGTCTTACTGCCCGTTAAGTGTCGGATAAAACAAAGGGGCGGAGATTATTAATCCGTCCCTTTGTCTTATTGTTGTTACACATTACGTAATCGGCCCAATTCTTCAGCAATGGCTTCCATTTCGCTTGGGCTGAAGTTTGTTTTACGCATAACCATTTCGTATAATTCATGTAATTCTTCGTACATAGAAGCATTAAATGAATCAGATTTAATCGCACCAATATTCATCATTCTTAGCTTTTCTTTAATTGCTTCTACCATAAATTCTACTGCTTCTGGGCTATTTTTTGTTAAATCCATGTTTACCATCCTCTCGTTCTTTTTCAATTATGTTCATCTTTTCATGATTACGAATAGAAGTCAATGGAAACAGTACGTTCTAATCACAACTATTTTAGAAAGAAATAAAAAATATACAAACAGCTAAATTATTGGATATAATTGGAATATTAGATGATTTAATATACGACAAGGAGGGGTATAGATGAGTAGGGAAAGCAGACACTATAGAAAAGAAGAACCGAAGAGTAAATTTGTTCAAGCGGTAGTGATAGGGGCCGTTGTTGGAGGCTGTTTAAGCCTTCTTGATAAATCAACGAGACATAGCGTAAAAGCAAGCACGAAGCAATGGTGCGAACGTATTAACTATCTGGCAAAAAATCCAGACCGTGTCATTGATCAAGTACGAGAAGCTACAACACAAATGCGGACAACCGTGACGAAAGTGTCGGATGAGGTTGCGCTTCTTGTAGATACTGTAGAAGAATTGAGTCATATTCCATCAGAAGTCTCACAAATGATTGAAGAAACGAAGGAGGCTTTCGTTGCTGAAAAGAAAAAGGCAGGACTAAGCGAACAACAGGTGAAGTAAACAATCGAGGTGGTGGCATGGTGGTAAAAAGAGTGATGCTGAGATGGAGCTTCTTTAAAACACTTCTAGAAAAAATAAAAGTAGATGATGTATCTGGTCTTGCTGCTCAACTTTCTTACTTCTTCCTGCTATCACTATTTCCACTTCTTATTGTTTTGTTTACGTTAGTCGCGTATTTACCATACTCTGAAGAGGAAATTTTACGAACGGTACATACTTTTGCTCCAGAGAAGTCCATGGAGTTAATTGAAGAAAACTTAAATGAGATGATGAAAGGAAATGGGAAGTTACTTTCATTTGGGATTTTTGCTACTCTTTGGTCAGCATCTAATGGACTTAATGCCATTATTCGTGCTTTTAATCGAGCATACGACGTAACAGAAAACCGTTCTTTTTTTATTGCCCGGGGAATGTCGATTATTCTCACATTAGCGATGGTTTTTGTTTTTCTTGTCGCTCTAATACTTCCGTTATTTGGAAAACAAGTTATTTTCTTTTTATCAGTAGAGCTTGGTTTCTCAGAAGAATTTATTCGTGTTTGGAATACGCTCCGATGGTTGATTAGCTCTGTTGTTCTTTTTTTTGTTTTCTTTATGCTATATTGGATTGCTCCTAATAAGAAATTAAAGTGTTTAAGTGTACTTCCTGGAGCGATATTTGCTACAGTAGGCTGGGTTTTTGTGTCCTTGGCATTTTCCTTTTATGTAGAGAAAATTGGGCATTATTCGACAACGTACGGAAGTCTTGGCGGGATTATCGTGTTAATGATTTGGTTTTATTTAAGTGGCATTATCATTATTATTGGTGGAGAAATAAATGCCTCAGTCAGTGAGAAAAAAAAGCCAGATTGCGCGTAATTTGCCTAACATGAGACGTTGGTTTTTGTCGAATACTTTATCTGTACACATCTTTATAAAGGGAGGCACTTGATTATGAGCAATAGCGCAAAAAAAGATGGCAACACAAAACAAAAAGGGAAAAAGCGTTCAAAGCATAAAACATCAGGCTCAGCGAACGGAAAGAACGGTTACCATTAATAATAGAGGGCTCCTTCTTCGTAAAGGGGCCCTCTTTATTTTAGTATTTATATTAACATGCTTACGCTTTTGTTCTTAGCTTCTTAATAACCTCAAGCTATTTAAAATAACTAAAATTGTGCTTCCTTCATGACCAATTACACCGTATGGTAAATCTAAAAATTGAAGGAAGTTAGAAGAGATTAAAAGCATGATCACAACAATTGAGAAAATTACATTCTGTTTAATAATTCGATTCATTTTCTTGGATAATTTTACGGCTTCCGCAATTCGCGGCAGGTTGTTTTTCATCAACACAACATCGGCTGTTTCAAGGGCTACATCTGTACCTTCTCCCATTGCAATCCCGACAGAAGCTGTTGCGAGAGCAGGAGCATCATTGATTCCGTCCCCAACCATAGCCACCGTGCCAAATTGTTCTTTTAATTTTTTAATTTCATCAACCTTTGTTTCTGGAAGACATTCAGCAATATAAGCATCAATATGACTTTCAATTGCGATTGCTCTTGCTGTTTTTTCACCGTCTCCTGTTAGCATAACTGTGTATATGCCTTCTTTCTTTAATGTCTCAATCGCTTTAACCGTTTCTTCACGAACGACATCTTTTAACGTGATAATCCCGGCAATTCCATATTCATCTTTGGCGAAGACAATTGTTTTTCCTTCGTTTGCAAGGGAAAGGGCGATTCCGTTTTGGAACTGCTCAGCTTCATCACAACCAACAAAGCTTGCGCGGCCCACTTGCCAAAATTCGTTTCCAAAGTACGCTTGAACACCGTTTCCAGATATATCTTCCATATCAGTTGGTTTCACTAATTCTTTAGTAATACGAGACTTTGCATAACGTACAATGGCTGTTGCAAGCGGGTGGTTTGAATAATTCTCGATAGAAGCAACGCGAAGGAGAAAATCTTCTTCTTGTAAGTTTTCACGAATCACGACATCGGTTACTTCCGGTTTTCCTTTTGTTAATGTCCCCGTTTTATCTAATGCAATTGCTTGTAAGTTGCCCAAGTTTTCAAGGTGAACGCCACCTTTAAATAAAATACCATGTCGAGCACCATTGGAAATTGCCGATAGCGTTGCAGGCATGATCGAAGCCACTAAAGCACATGGTGACGCGACAACAAGTAAGATCATGGCACGATAAAAGGTTTCCGTCCAACTCCAGCCGAGTGCAAAGTGAGGGACAAACATCATTAGTGCTACAACGGCTAATACTACTTTTACATAAGTTCCTTCAAAACGCTCAATGAAGAGCTGAGAAGGAGATTTCTCACTTTGAGCAGATTGTACTAAAGTGATAATTTTTTGGAATAATGTTTCACTATTAGGTTTTGTAATCTTAATGGTAATTGTTCCACGTAGGTTGACTGTTCCAGCGAATACTTCATCTCCAACAGATTTTGTAACAGGAACAGATTCGCCAGTAATTGCTGCTTGATCAATGTTTGTACGTCCATCTGTAATGGTTCCATCAGATGGAACTCGTTCACCGGGCTTTACTAAAATAAGGTCGCCGATAACAAGTTGAGAGACAGCAATAGTTTCTGAATAGCCATTTGTCACGCGCAACGCTTCTTCTGGCTGCAAATCCATTAACGCAGAAATTTCTTTATGACTTTTGTTCATTGTGTATGTTTCAAGTGCACCGCTTAATGCAAAGATAAAAATTAAGATGGCACCTTCTGTCCAATAGCCGATAATCGCTGAACCAATTGCAGCAAAAATCATTAACATTTCAACGTTCAATTCTTTATCTTCAATCGTATCTTCAATTCCTTCTTTTGCTTTGGCAAATCCACCGATTATAAAAGCCATTAAATAGATGATAACAGCACTTGTGCCAAGCCCGTTCTTATCCAGCAACCATCCAACTAAGATTAAAACACCACTAAGTAGAGCGGCAATCAGTTCAAGATGCGGTTTTACTTTTTCAAGCCAAGATGATTCTAGTGTAGCAGGCTGTCGCAATTGCTTTGTATCTGTAGTCATTGTCTTCCCCCCGATTTCTTAATTATGATGATAGTTTTTCTCAATTAGATGATATTTAAGTGAGAAAGATAATCATCTGCATTCCGTTAAAAAAAGATGAAAGCTGCCATTGTTTATTCAATGACAGCAATGAATATCGGCTTTTTGTCTATGTTTGATTATTTATATAATATCATATTTCCCAAAAAAGTAAACTATAATAATTCTAATTTAGTAAAAAATATAATTAGATAACCAATTGTATTTATTGTATTTTAAATGGAAAGGTGATGTTACATAGTTCTGTTGATTGTTTAATAAGGCCTATAGAAAAGAATTAGGGGATTTGTAATCTGCAGTTACTTATATCTTGAAAGAAAATGGGGATATTAGTGGAACATAGAGTGATTGGTGTAGTAATACATTGAAAAGGAATTCGCTTATTAATGTGAAAGTTGGTGTCTTTGTAAAATGACAAATAAAATCTTTCTAATTCTTGTGTTGATTGGTGTTCCGCTTTCTGTGGTTGGATCATTATTGCATTGGCCAAGTGTTGTTATGTTTATTGTGTACTGTTTAACGATTATTGCTTTGGCTAGCTTTATGGGACGCGCAACGGAGAGTCTAGCTATTGTGATGGGACCGCGAATTGGCGGGTTATTGAATGCTACTTTTGGAAACGCCGTTGAACTCATTATTTCCATTTTTTCATTAAAAGCAGGCTTGGTCGGTATCGTGTTAGCTTCTTTAACCGGTTCTGTTTTGGGAAATCTATTATTAGTAGCCGGATTATCGTTTTTTGTGGGCGGTACGCGATACAAAAGGCAGGTGTTTAATGTATATGATGCCAGGCATAATGCGGGATTGTTGATTTTTGCGGTTATTGTGGCATTTGTTATTCCGGAAGTGTTCAGTCAAAATATGAGCGATGTAGAAACGATGTCATTAAGTGTTGGGATATCGATTATTCTAATTGTGCTCTATTTAGCAGCTTTATTTTTTAAGTTAGTGACACACCGTGGTGTGTATCAGCCAACAGAAAAAGGGGCAGCAGCGGTGGGAATACATGAGGAAGAAGAGCCTGAATGGGGGAGAGGGACAGCTATAGGGGTGTTGGCAGCTGCGACTATTGCGGTTGCTTACGTCTCAGAAAAACTTGTTCATACGTTTAGTGAAGTAGGGGAGGCATTTGGGTGGACAGAGCTGTTTATTGGGGTCATCATTGTAGCGATTGTTGGAAATGCTGCTGAACATGCAACGGCAATTATTATGGCTTATAAAAATAAGATGGATATTGCTGTGGAAATTGCAGTGGGGTCTACGCTGCAAATCGCTATGTTCGTCGCTCCTGTTTTAGTTTTGCTATCTTTGTTTTTCCCGACATATATGCCGCTTGTGTTCACCTGGCCTGAGCTGATTTCGATGGTAACAGCGGTATTTTTAATGATTATGATTTCAAATGATGGTGAAACAAACTGGTTTGAAGGATTAACGTTAATGGCAGCTTACGTCATTATGGGAATTGGATTTTATTTACTATAGAACAAAGCTAAAAAGTTAAAAAATATAAGTTTCTAAACATTTTTGGTGTCTAGCTTTCAGCGCTTTGTTCTTTTCTTATGCAGGAAAGGAAAAGTTTGGCGAAGCAACCTTGTGTATAGAATACAGTTTACGAACAAAATCTATAAACAATTGACTTATTCTCTTTAAAAGGAGCGCGACACCATGAGAAGACTAGTAATGATTTTGGCCATTTTAATGTGTTCATTCATTGGAGCGGATATCGGAGGAGCTGTGCAAAAAACAGATGTCAAAAAGGCGGCTTCTATGAAAACTTCTATTCCTCCAGCTGTTTTGAATATTACGAAGGAAAATACGTATCCAAATCCAACTCAAGACTTACCACGTTTACAACCTAGTGAATTAGCTCAGCAATTACTTGATTCTTCAAGTGTACCCATTGAAAACCCTGAATTGATTCGTATGTTAAATGAATCAACTATTGCTAAAGCTCCCCTTGCCTTTGGTTATCGTGCCACGATTTATCTTGGGCATTGGGCATTAAATTATCAATCAACTGAGACAGCACCTAACTGGGAATATCAAAAGGTGAATACGAATTATTATGATAATCGCGGAGGTAATCTCCCGTACAGCATTCACTATGTTCAAGAAGCACAAAAAACCGTACATGGTGGATTAACAGCAAAGATCCCTAAAGCGGAAGATGTACAAAAAATGATGCTGTTAAAAGCAACAGAGAAAACGAAACTACCACTTGCTTTCGAGACAATTATCGGAGCAGGAACGAAAAAAGATCACGTATATAATATTCCAGCTAAACGACTCGGTTATTTATACGGATATGCTTCCGCTGTAAATGAAAAAGGGAAAGTCACATATGGTGAAGTGTATTTACATTTAAAAGGCAGCAAGCGTACTTTAACGATTAAAAATGTGACTTCGCAAGGGATTGGAGCATGGATCCCTATTCAAGATCATCTCTCATTTAGTTTTACAGCTTCACAGCAACCGAGGTAAGACAGAATTCATTCAAATAAAAAACTCGCCAGCAATCGGCGAGTTTTTTACAAGGCTTTATTATTAGGGTACAGTTGATTTTTTACATATTTCTTAAATACGAGACGTACGACTTCGAAAGTCTGTTTTCGGATAATAAGCATTTTTCACTAACACATTTGGTCCGAGACACTTTACAGCTGGACAGTGGCAGTTGAGTTGAGCGGCCAGCTTAGAATTCATCCACGTTTCATAGGATTTGGTAAGTGGTTGATCGACAATGTTCCCAAGCGACGGTGCATCACCAAAGTCAGTGACAATTACTTCGCCCGTGAAAATATTTATATTTAAGCGGGAGCGTCCGTCTGGGTCATTTCGGACGGTTACTTTTTTCGAATTGTACAAACGTTTTAGCAGCTCTAAATCTTCTTTATTATTGCTGCATGGATAAAAAGGAAGGGTACCAAATAGCATCCATACATTTTCATCGCGAATATCTAGTAAGTGATGAATAGCTTCACGCATTTGATTTAAAGGAAGCGTTTCTAATGCTGAAGCAAAATCGCTTGGATACATAGGGTGTACTTCATGGCGTTTACAGCCCATTTCTTCCACAACTTGCTTATGAATATGATCTAAATAGGGTAAGGTTCGTTTATTTAACATCGTTTCAGCAGAAACCAATACCCCAGCATCCGATAAAGCACGGGAATTCGTAATCATTTGATCAAATAATTTTTTACGTTGCTCACGTGTTGGTTTTCGATCCATCATTGCGAAACCTGTGTCGATAAATTCATCAATCGTCCCCCAATTGTGGGAAATATGTAGAACATCTAAATAAGGAATAATGTCTTCATAACGTTCTAAATCAAGGGTTAAGTTGGAATTGATTTGTGTGCGTACCCCACGACTATGTGCATATTTCAATAAAGGCAACACATAATTTTTTACGGATTTTTTAGATAGCATCGGCTCGCCGCCAGTAATGCTAAGGGAACGTAATGTTGTAATCTCATCGAGGCGCTGAATCAGTAGCTCTAATGGAAGGGCATCAGGGTCTTTTGGCTGTAATGTATAGCCTACAGCACAATGCTCACAACGCATATTACAAAGGGTTGTTGTCGTAAGCTCGACGTTGGTTAGCGTCATTTTTCCGTATTGCTCAATATCCATATAGGCTTCCCAAGGATCATGCTCGGGAGTGATTGGTGTTAGTATCGTTTCTTTCATTGTCATAGTCTAAGGCTCCTTACGTATTAATGCACTAACCCATTATGAACAAACCGAATAATTAATGTCAATAATGGGACGCTTCGGGCGAGATTTCAATTGCACTTTATATATAGATTCGATACGATAGATAGACGAAGACGGAAGGAGAATGTTTTCATGGGAAAAACCATTCACAGTAAAGATGATCAAGTTAAATATTTGAAGGAACGTTTAACGATATTTATGGAGGTTCTAGATAGCATTGAACCTGAACATACAGAGTTAGAAGATATTGATCGTTTAATTAATATGATTGACGAATTAGAGGAGAAAGTCGAACAATTCAAGAGCCGCGGATAAGAGTAAGATTTGTACGATAGTATGAGTCCTTTTCGTTGAATATTCAATAAAACCTTGTTTTTTAAAAAAACAAGGTTTTATTTTGGAAATAATATTGGAATAAATCGGGTGTTTTCCAATGTCTAAGGCTGTTGTATAAGGGTCGCTATGTCTTTTTCTACAAACATGCCAGAGACAAGTTTTCTAATGAAATAAAAAGTCTGTCTTTTCGAAATATAGGGATAGATGTATAATGAAACAGGTATTAAATTCATTTAGTGATGTCTACGTCCAGAGAAACATAGGCATCGCAATTAAATATAGGGGATTGAGGGGGACTGCAAGATGGATATGTTTAAATTTCAAGAAAGTATGTACAGTCTAATTGTAGAAACATCTACAAATTTACCAAAAGACGTGCGTCGTGCAATTAAAGGTGCAAAAGCACGCGAAAATGCTGGTACACGTTCAGCAATGAGTTTGGCAACGATTACAAATAACATTACAATGGCAGATGATAATGTATCTCCAATCTGTCAAGATACAGGACTGCCAACATTCAAAATTAAAACACCAGTTGGCGTAAATCAACTTGAAATTGCAGAAGCGGTTCGCAATGCGTTAGTTCTTGCGACAAAAGCAGGAAAGCTTCGTCCAAATGCAGTTGACTCTTTAACAGGGGAAAATAGCGGTGATAACTTAGGAGAAGGTCTTCCGGTTATCAAATTTGAACAATGGGATAAAGATTATATCGATGCGCGCCTAATTCTTAAAGGTGGCGGTTGTGAAAATAAAAATATTCAATACAGCCTTCCATGTGAGCTTGAAGGACTAGGTAAAGCAGGTCGTGATCTAGATGGTATTCGTAAATGTATCATGCATTCTGTATACCAAGCACAAGGGCAAGGATGTAGTGCTGGATTCATCGGTGTTGGAATTGGTGGAGATCGCTCTTCAGGATACGATTTAGCAAAAGCGCAACTTTTCCGCAGCAATGATGATGTAAATCCAAACGAAGATCTTCGTAAATTAGAAGAATACGTAATGGAGCATGCAAATGAATTAGGCATCGGAACAATGGGATTTGGCGGTGAAACAACATTATTAGGTTGTAAAATTGGTGTTATGCACCGTCTTCCAGCTAGTTTCTTCGTATCTGTTGCGTACAACTGTTGGGCATTCCGTCGCTTAGGTGTGAAAGTAAACCCTGAAACAGGCGAAATTAATGAATGGTTATATCAAGAAGGCGAAAAAATCGACTTCGCACTTGAAGATAAGCAAGCAGAGCAAGAAACAGCAGCAGCATCTGAAGCAGCTGTAGAAGGACCTCGTGAGGTTGTTCTAGAAGCACCAATTACAGAAGAGAAAATCCGTGAACTTAAAGTCGGTGACGTTGTTCATATTAACGGTAGAATGTACACAGGCCGTGATGCAATCCACAAGCACTTATCTGAAAATGATTCACCAATCGATTTAGATGGTCAAATTATTTATCACTGTGGTCCAGTTATGCTGAAAGATGACGAAGGTAAATGGCATGTAAAAGCAGCTGGTCCAACAACAAGTATTCGTGAAGAACCATACCAAGGGGACATCATGAAGAGATTCGGAATCCGTGCTGTTATCGGTAAAGGCGGAATGGGACCAAAAACATTGGCGGCGCTTGAAGAGCACGGCGGTGTTTACTTAAACGCAATCGGTGGAGCGGCTCAATACTATGCAGATTGTATCAAATCTGTTGATGGTGTAAACTTTACAGAGTTCGGTATCCCTGAAGCAATGTGGCATTTAAGCGTTGAAGGTTTCACGGCGGTTGTTACGATGGACTCACATGGAAACAGCTTACACAAAGACGTTCAACAAACATCATTAGAAAAATTAGCTAAATTTAAAGAAACAGTATTTAAATAAGAAAGAAGCGGGTGCCTCTCTAATAGAGAGAGCACCCGTTTTTTATAAGATGATTGAAAATGTAAAATTTCAGACATGTCTTGATGTCTGGCTCTAGAAACCTTGCGCTTTTCTTAGCTTTCATTTTCTTCACTTGGCAAAGGATCAATGGTTGTGGCATCTTTCGAATTCAATGCTTTTTTGAGGACATAGACAAAGCCGCCGCCTACTAAGCCGAGACAAAAAATAAACCCCATCGAAATGATCCACCATTCAGCCATGAAAGCGCCTCCTTTTAGCAAAAATATATGCTCAAGAGAAAAAAATATTTCTGAAATGTCCAAATATTTGAAAAAAGTGAGCATATAATAGTAGCAGAAAGGAGGGAATGGTATGCAAAATAATTATTGGTTATACTTCTTTGCTCTATTAGCCGGTTTTGCTTTTATCCTTCTTCCTGTCGCTGGTACAATTTTTGCTGGACTTGAACCTATTTTGGCTGTGATTGGCATTGTTGTTGTCTTACTTTTCGCTGTCATTATTGTTTGGAAAGCATTAGAATCATTGTTTAAACGATAAATCAATATAGATTGGGACCATCCTTCTTTTCTATTGGAAGGGTGGTTTTTTATTGGAATCATGCCAATTCCTTCTCCTTACATATAAATGTTTTTACGCCAAACACTAAGAGAAAAGTATGTTGGGGGATTAAATAAAGATGAAGAAACTAATTTGTTTATTGACGATTTGGAGTATATTATGGGCATTAGCAACTCCGGCTTCTGCCGAATCATATAATTGGGGAATGAAGAAAGGAAGCAATGGAAAACCAGCTGAAGCAGGGCAGAAATTCGATGAAATGCTTCCGAAATATGAAGCGGTTTATTTAGGAGATACCTCGAAAAAGGAGATTTATTTGACGTTTGATAACGGCTATGAAAACGGCTATACAGGCCAAATTTTAGATGTACTTAAAAAACAAAACGTACCAGCTACCTTTTTCGTAACAGGACATTATTTAAAAACAGCACCCGAACTTGTGAAAAGAATGGTAAAAGAAGGACATATTGTAGGAAACCATTCATGGACACATCCAGATATGACAGTTATGACAGATGAACAGATTCGCTCCGAGTTACGTCAAGTAAAAGAAAAAACAGCTCAGTTAACAGGTCAGCAAATGATGAGTTATTTGCGTCCGCCGCGTGGAGTGTTTAGTGAAAGAACGATGAAAGTAGCTAAAGAAGAAGGCTATTACCATATATTTTGGTCGCTTGCTTATAAAGACTGGGTTGTGAATGAACAAAAAGGAGCAGCCTATGCTCACGGTGAAGTGATGAAACAAATTCATCCAGGAGCGATCTTGCTTATCCACACAGTTTCAAAAGACAATGCTGATGCGCTTGACTCAATTTTAACGGATTTGAAAAAACAAGGGTATGTATTCAAAAGTTTAGATGATTTAATGATTGAGCAGCAATTGCCAAATCGTATGCTGTATTAACAACAAGTGGAACCCTAATTGGGGTTCTGCTTTTCTATTCTGTATGAAAACGTGATATAATACGTTGCAAACTGTCAAAGAGACGTATATGCTTTTGAAGCATGGAAAAACGGAGTGAAAAGAAATGACAAATGATCAATTAGAAGTGAATCAAACGTTTCCCTTAACAATCAAACGACTCGGCATTAACGGAGAAGGAGTCGGTTATTTTAAAAAGAAAGTCGTCTTCGTTCCTGGTGCATTACCAGGAGAAGAAATAGTTGCGGTTGCAACGAAAGTTCAACCTAAATTTTCTGAAGCAAAAATTAAAACGATTCGTAAATCATCCCCACATCGCATTCAAGCACCATGTCCGATTTATGCGGAGTGCGGCGGCTGTCAGCTGCAACATTTAAGCTATAGCCAGCAGCTTGTTGAAAAACGTGACATCGTCGTTCAAGCGATGGAACGATATACAAAAAATTCGATTTCTGCTTTAAATATTAAAGATACAATTGGAATGGAAGACCCGTGGAACTATCGCAACAAAAGCCAATATCAAGTTGGTTTAAAAGAAGGCAAGCTCATTGCTGGCTTGTATGGAGTAAACTCACATTCTTTAATCGATATTCCAAATTGTCTCGTGCAGCATTCAGCAACAAATAAAGTAACACGTACTGTTAAGAAAATTTTGAAAAACCTAAACATCCCTATTTATAATGAACGAAAGAATAAAGGGGTCATTAGAACGGTCATCACTCGCGTAGGTTTTGAAACAGGAGAGGTCCAAGTTGTGCTTGTAACAGGAACAGAAGATATTCCGCAAAAAGACAAGCTGATTAAACAAATTCGTGACCAGCTTCCTGAAGTGAAATCCATTGTTCAAAACATTAACAATAAGAAAACATCGCTCATTTTTGGAGACAAAACGATCCACTTAGCTGGTGAAAAAGTCATCAATGAAATACTTGGCGATTTATCCTATGAACTATCAGCACGTACATTTTTCCAGCTGAACCCAACTCAAACTGTGAAGCTCTATGATGAAGTCAAAAAAGCAGCAGCACTGACAGGCGAAGAAAAAGTGGTCGATGCGTATTGTGGAGTTGGAACAATTGGACTGTGGCTATCTAAAGAAGCAAAAGAAGTACGCGGCATGGATGTTATCAAAGAATCGATTGATGATGCTAAGAAAAATGCGAAACGTCATAACCGAAACAACGTTCGTTATGAAGTCGGCAAAGCGGAAAATGTGATGCCGCGCTGGATTAAAGAAGGTTGGAAACCAGACGTTTTAGTCGTCGACCCGCCGAGAACAGGCTGCGACCAAAACTTACTGAACACGATTTTAAAAGTCAAACCGAAGAAAGTTGTCTATGTATCCTGTAATCCATCAACCTTAGCGAAGGACATACATGAATTAAGCAAGCTGTATAAAGTGGAATATATGCAGCCTGTGGATATGTTTCCGCAGACGGCGCATGTGGAAGTTGTTTCACAGATAGTTTTAAAAAATGGTTGAGGGGATTAAAACCCTTCAACCTGTGTAAACTTGTAGTAAATCTTAACATCTTTAGTTTCAGTTACTTCAATTTTATCAACGAAACGTAGTAACATCTCCGAAGTTAAGGTATCAAATTTCAAATCAGGCATATGTTTGTAAGTAGCTGTATGTCCTAGTATATTTGAATTTTTTTCTCGCGGGTCTTACAGAGACAATATATTCTGTGAGAGGCATCATAAATTGGTTAGGCACCCGGTGGGGTCTATTTTAAACGAATGGAACAGGTTAGTTTAAAAGTGCTGTTCAACAATAGGGCCATATTCTTGAATAAGCTGTTAGCCATCGAATAGTTTATATATAAGTAAATGACGATGTAGATTTATCTCATGATACGATAGGGCGTGTTTCTATAGGAACACGTCATTTTTTTGAATTAAAAGGAATCCGCAGCTCTAGGATTGAATGGAAATGAGGTTCTCGTTCCTAGAAATCCACCATAAGTAAGTTTGGACCAAATTCTAACTTGACAGAATGTTTAATAAATAGTAATATATATAC